>DATFET010000046.1:0-3496 GCA_035250835.1 Anaerolineales bacterium | reverse complement strand
TGAGCGCGGCGGGCTTCCCGCGCTGGGTGATAACGTAGCGGGCGCGTTCCTCCTTCACCGAGCGGACAACTTCCGAGGCGCGGCTCTTTAGCTCACGGATGCCGATCTCTTGTGTTTTGGGCTGCTTTTTCCTTCTCATGTGGTCTCCTAAGTGACCACATCATACTGGTTGATGGACATAGTGTCAAGCAGGAATACCAGCGCGTCACGATCTTGACGATCAACCCTTTCCCTGCCCCAACATGGTAGACTTACCTCTGCAAATGATGATCCGAGCAACTCCAAACTCACATTCCGTATCCCGGATAATCCTGTGAACCATCGTATTCAATGTAATCTCATTCTGATCCTGTGCGTGCTGTACCTCTCCAGCTGTACATCCAGTTATGCGAGACCCGCAACATCCGTTCCATCCAACATGGCTCTTGTGGATATACCCAAGCCGGTAACAATACAGGATGCACCTTCGATACCCCAGGCCATCTCGACTGCTACACACCTGCCGAACGCTGAAACCATCGAAGTCGCCATTTGGGTGCCTCCTTATCTTGCCGAAACGCTGGGTGGAGCCCTGGATGAGCCGCTGAGGGGCCTGTTCGTGAGCGATCCAGCGAGGGCGAACATCCGCCTGGAAGCAGGGGAAAGCAGTCCCGTCAGCCAGTGGGTATACGCCCTGGTGACTCCTTTCCCATCCACTCTGCAGGGAGTTTCCTCGGACGAGCTGCTTTTACACTGGCAGGGTCAGGCAACGGGTCTGCCACAATTGCTCATGGATCAGAATACCAACGATATGTTCACTGCCTTGTGGGGACCCGCGGGGAGTACAAGTGTTCAGGTCCTCCCGAAACAAGAGCTGCTGGGCTATGCCTGGGCGCATCAGCCCGCTCTGGCAATCGTGCCTTTCGAAACCCTGGAGCCTCGCTGGAAAGTCCTGCCCGTGGACGGACTCTCCCCCATCCACAGGAATTTCGACTCAGCCAACTATCGGCTCAAGGTCCCGGTCTCACTGAACAGTGACCCGCAGCGGGTCGCGCTGATCGAAGGCAATTTTACGATCCCTCCATCCAACCTCGACCCGCAAAAGATGACGGTCGTAGCCATGACCGGCGTCACGGCGCTGGTTCGAGCCACTGCCTATACTATGGAAAGAAACGGCATGACGTATCCCGCCCAGGATATCCGTGACTGGCTGATCAGCGCGGATATCACTCACATCAGCAATGAGGTGCCATTTGCTGTGGACTGCCCATATCCGAACCCCAATCAGGCGGGCGTGCGGTTTTGCAGCCGCGACGAATATATCCAATTGCTGGAGGATATCGACGCGGACGTGATAGAGCTGACCGGTGACCACTTCCAGGATTGGGGCACGGATGCCATGTTCCATACTCTCGATATGTACCGCCAACGCGGCTGGCCCTACTATGGCGGCGGATCGGATCTCGCCGATGGAAGAAAAGCCTTGTTGATGGATAACAATCACAACCGCATTGCCTTCATCGGCTGTAATGCGAAAGGCGGCTCCTTCGCCCAGGCCAGTGAGACGGACCCGGGAGCCGCGGCCTGCGATATGGACTGGATGGCGCAGGAGATCAGCCGCCTCAAAGCGGAAGGCTATCTTGTGATCGCCACGTTCCAGCACCACGAATATTACACGTATGCGCCGCAGCCGGACCAGCAGCAGGATTTCCGCCAGGTGGCGGAAGCCGGGGCAGTCATCGTTAGCGGTAGTCAGGCACACCAGCCACAGGGCATGGAGTTCCTGAACGGTTCCTTCATCCACTACGGTCTTGGGAACCTGGTCTTTGACCAGTACGGATTGTGCGATGCCTGCGTTCAGGGGTTAATCGACCGGCACGTCTTCTATGACGGCCGTTACATCAGCACGGAATTGCTACCCATCCAGTTCGTGGACTATGCCCGATCCCGCCCGATGACACCCGCAGAGACAAGCGAGTTGTTCCAGGCATTGTTCCGCGCGAGCGGGTGGTAGGAGTAAAATCTTCCATTGCTTATTTTGCATCTACTCCTCATTTTACCCTGAACGAGATAGTACTTAATCTGAAAAAATACCTTGACAGACATAGTAATGTGTTGTATATTATACCTATGGAGATGAAACTATGACTGATAACAAGATCTCATCGGATCTACTCAGAGGCCATACGGATACGATCATCCTGAAACTGCTGATGAATGGCGACAAATATGGCTATGAGATTTCGAAATTGATCCAAACAAATTCTTACAATGAATACGAGCTGAAGGAAGCCACAATGTATTCAAGCCTGAAGCGGCTGGAGGCAGACGGTGATATCCAGTGGTACTGGGGCGATGAATCTCAGGGCGGACGGCGTAAGTATTTTAGGATTACTGAAAAGGGTAGGTCCACTTATGCCAGCAACAAAAGCAATTGGGAGTATGCAAAGCGCGTACTCGATAATTTATTATAAGGAGATGTGACGTTATGAACGAGAAATTAGACCAATATTTGAACGGCGTTTTTGCACCTTACGAGGGAGTAAAAAGCGTCGCTGAACTCAAGGCGGATTTACTCTCCGATTTACAGGAGCGGTTCCGTGAACTCAAAGCCGAAGGCAAGGACGATGAAACCGCTTTTGAGATGACCATTGACAGCATTGGTGACATTGAACAAACAGTACAGGAGGTTGCAAGCCTCTCCCGCTCACTGGAACGGCAGGTGCTAGTAAACTTCAGCGCGAGTAACCTGCCCAAGAGCGACTTCGCGGGCGTTACCGTACATAAAGGAAAATATGAAGCGAGTGCGCTGCGTGGCTCCGATTTTTCGGGTGCGGACTTGACGGGCAGCTCGTTTAAAGCCAGCGATGTAAGTGAAGCTAAATTCGACGGAACGAATCTTACAGACTGTATCCTGTCCGTCAGTGACCTTAAGGGTGCGAGCTTCAACAAAACCATTCTGGTACGCACCGAATTCAACACATCAGATCTGACCGGGGCAAAATTCAGCGATGTAAAACTGATCGACGTCAGGCTGACCATGACCGACCTTAGAAATACGATCTTTGAAAATTGTGTCTTTAGCGGCGTGGACTTTAAATATGCCGATTTACGGGGGCAACGGCTTGATGGGCAGACCTTCATCGGCGTCAGGTTTGACAATGCGGCGCTGAACGACGTTTCGTTTCGGGGCGCAACCATAAAAAATGTGTCCTTCGTTGCGCCAGTTACCTGGACCAGCTGGTCCAAGAAATTCTACCGTGCTATCAAAACCATTTGCTTCGACGGTGCGACGATGGATAAGCTGACCTATGCTGCGCTCAAAGGCATGGAGGCCGATTTATCAAAGGTTACTGTTATATAAGGAGTGAAGAATATGCAAAACCAGGCAATCCAGGTAAAAGGGCTGCAAAAGTCCTACAAGGAACTTCAGGTCCTAAAGGGCGTGGATTTTGAGGTGAAAAAAGGCTGTATTTTCGCCCTGCTTGGTTCCAACGGAGCGGGCAAGACAACGATT
>DATFET010000031.1:0-6635 GCA_035250835.1 Anaerolineales bacterium | reverse complement strand
GAGTACCAGCCGCAAGTATGCACAGGCACTGCTCGAATACCTCGATGCTCTTGGCATTACAATCAGGGACGGGGATTTCCGAAAGTTAAAAAAGAGATGACTTTCGTAAAAAGGATCCTGACTCCACCTGTCTTCGATGATGAAGACAAAACACAACAGGCGTTCATGCTGAACATCATCCTGTGGTCGCTGGTGCTCGTTCCGATTCCACTTATGCTCTACACGCTGGTATTCGCGCCGCAGAACACTGCCCGGCTGCTTGCACAAACAGTATTCGGGGAGGTCATTAATATCACTTTGCTGATCATGCTGAGGCGAGGGTATGTGAGGGCGGCATCCATCATTCAGGTCAGCGCATTCTGGGTTTTCCTTACTGTATCAGCAGTAACTGACGGAGGCGTGCAGGGAGAGGCATATCTCCTGGGATATGGATTGTTGATCGCAATCGCGGGGATTTTACTCGGAGGCGTGGGCGCGCTGAGCTTTACAATTCTCTCGCTTGTGGCCGGTGCAGCCATGGTCTACGGACACGCGCGTGGATTGATTTCTGCGGGTTTCAGAGACCCCCCGATCACCACCTGGTTTTTGAGCCTGGTCCTGTTCCCGGTCAGTGCTCTGCTTCAACATGTGTCATCCCTTGCCCTGCGTAATGCATTATCACGAGCCCGCGCCAGTGAAGAAAAGTATCGCCTGATCTCGCGCGTCACTTCTGATTATACGTTCTCAACCGAACTGGATGCGACGGGCAATATGCACCTGAACTGGGTGGCAGGCGCTTTCGAAAGTATGACCGGCTTTACCTACGATGAATATGTTGCGAGCGGAGGCTGGCTCGCTCACCTATATCCCGCAGACGTTGAAGAAGATAAGAGGGCGATGAAGACTCTGCACTCCAATAACAAGGTAATTTCAGAAGTCCGCATCTACAACAAGAACGGCCAGTTGCGTTGGGTACGATCCTATGCTCATCCTGTCTGGGACAATGATCAGAACAGGCTGATCGGCATCGCTGGTGCAGTCCAGGATATTACAGAGAAGCAGGAAGCCAGGGAACGTGAGATGCGCCGGCGGGCAATGCTCGAAAAGGTTGTGCATCTCGGAAAACACGTCACCGAGGTGACCGACCTGCGGGTCACCCTGGAAAGGATTTGGCACGGTGTCCATGACGGCCTCGGTTTTGACAGGCTGGCGATCTTCCTGTACAACCATGAACGCAACAGCTTTGATGGCACACTGGGAACGAATAACCAGGGGCAGATCGTGGAGGAATGGGACCAATGGTATCCCATCTCTGACGCCACGATATTCAACCGCGTCCTGCAGGAACCGGATGCCCTGTATTTCACACGAAATTACGACATTGAGAATCAGGTGACAGAGGACAATGAAATGTATGGCGTCAAGGATTATGCCGCCGTCGCTGCATGGGCCGGGAACAAACCCATTGCCGTGATCTGCGTGGATAATCTCAAGTCCCGGCGTCCGATGGACGACGAGCATCTGGAAGCACTGCAATTATTTGGCGGCTATGCGGGCCTGGCAATCGAAAATTCCCGCCTCAATACCTCTCTTCAAAAAGAGCTGAACCAGAGACAGATCTTAATTCATGAGCTCGAAGCGAAAAATGCAGAACTAGAGCGGTTCACATATACAGTGTCGCATGACCTGAAATCCCCCCTGGTGACCATTACGGGTTTTCTGGGGTATCTGGAGAAAGACGCGGTTGCCGGGAACATCGAGAAGGTGCGCTCAGGTATCCAAAGGATTTCAAAAGCCGCCAAGAAAATGGAGCTTCTCCTCAGTGACCTGCTCGAGCTTTCGCGGGTTGGGCGCCTGATGAGTACGCCTGAGAACGTGTCATTTGAAGAAATCGTCAATGATGCGCTCGAGCGCGTGCGGGGAAGCATAGAGACCAATCATGTGCGCGTCGAAATCCAGGAGAATCTGCCTGTCATTCATGGCGACAAGGTGCGGCTGGTTGAAGTCATGCAAAACCTCCTGGATAATGCCGCAAAATTCTCGGTGGGTCAGCCGGACGCCTTTATCAAGATCGGCGCCCGCGGGATGGATGAACGCCAACACCACATCTTTTATGTATGCGATAATGGCATCGGCATTGAACCCCGCTTCCACGAACGAGTCTTCGGCCTGTTCAATAAACTTAACCCCCAGATCGACGGGACAGGCATTGGATTGACCCTTGTAAAAAGGCTTATTGAAGTGCATGGTGGACGCATCTGGGTCGAATCAGAACCGGGCGAAGGTGCTACCTTTTATTTCACGCTACCACCAGAAAAATACCAGGAGAATGAGGAGTAACCATGTGTGGACGATTTACTTTGACAGTCAACCCTGCCGATCTGCAGGAAACTTTTCAAAACTATGAGTTCCCCCAAAAATTTGCACCTCGATTTAACATCGCGCCCAGCCAGCCTGTGCTTGCCATCCCAAACGACGATAGCAACGCCGCCGGCTTTTTCGTGTGGGGTCTGATCCCGATGTGGGCCAAGGATCCAGCCATCGGGAACCGTCTCATCAATGCACGCGCCGAAACTCTGGCAGAAAAACCCTCCTTCCGCGGCAGCCTCAAATACAAGCGCTGCCTGATCCTCGCCGACGGTTTTTATGAGTGGAAGAGCGGGCCGGGCGCGAAGACCAAAACACCTTTCTTCATCCACATGAATGACCGCAGGCCATTTGCCTTTGCCGGGCTGTGGGATTCATGGAACAGCCCGGATGGATCGCTCATCAAAACCTGCACGATCATCACCACCGAACCAAATGAATTGATGACCCTCATCCACAATCGGATGCCCGCCATCCTGCATCCACGGGATTACGCCAAATGGCTGGACCCTTCGCCTCAGACTCCCGAAAACCTGCAGCCGTTGATCAAGCCTTTCCCCGCCGAGCAGATGAACGCGTATCCGGTCAGCACACTGGTCAACAAGCCCCAGAACGATATGCCTGAACTGGTCCTCCAGGTCAAATAACGAAATGGCAGGCAATCATTGGCTTAATGTCAGATAAGCGCCAGGAATTCCGCACCGACGCCTGTGATATGATGTCCTGCTTGGAGCACGGAATCGGACATGGATAACAACAACCTTCCATCAGAAAAGGATGAGTCACCAGGCTTCCTTAAACGCCTCGTGGATACATTCATAGGGATCGGCCTCGGCGAATCTTTTTTACGAGTGGGAACGACGGTATTTTCAATAGGATTGCTCGTTGCCGTCATCTGGCTGTTGAGAATCTTTTACACCCAGGGAGCGGAACCGGCTGATGCCTCAGCCAGCGCGCTCGAAACGGTTCCCACCCTCCCTGTGGGAGGAGCGGAGAACGTCCAACAGGTGAGTTTGGACACGTTTGGTGGAATCCCAAGACTGGCTCAAGTGCATACAATTATCCCCTCTCGTCCGCGGCAGGAAGTGGAAGAATACACCGTGGTGGAAGGCGATACGATCTTTGGTATCTCGGAAAAGTTTGGACTGAAACCAGAAACGATCCTTTGGGGCAATTATTACATCCTGCTGGATGATCCTCATGCGCTTCAGCCGGGACAGGTCCTGAACATCCTGCCGGTGGATGGCACGTATCATGAATGGCAGCAGGGCGAGGGCTTGAACGGTATTTCCAGCTATTATGGTGTGCCGGCAGAGGATATTATCAATTATCCACCTAATAACCTTGATCCAGCGACCATCGGTGATTTTGCAAATCCCAATATTCAACCGGGCACATGGCTGATCGTTCCGAACGGACGGCGCGAGTTCGTATCGTGGAGCGCGCCGCTGGGGGTGACGCGTGAAAATCCAGCCTCAGCGCGTGTGCTGGGACCGGGCGCGTGCGAACCTGTCAACGGCGGCGCGGTGGGTTATGGTGCATTCATCTGGCCTGCGAACAATCATCTTCTTTCAGGGTTCGATTACGCCCCGAATGCCAACCACTGGGGTCTCGACATTGCAGGCAATGATGGCGAAGGAGTCTATGCAACAGACGCCGGCGTTGTCGTGTATGCAGGCTGGAATAATTATGGCTATGGAAACATGATCATGGTGGACCACGGCAATAACTTCCAGTCACTGTATGCGCACTTGAATGGGATCAGTGTGGGGTGCGGACAAAGTGTGGGCCAGAGTGATCTGATTGGCACGATCGGCAATACCGGACGCTCCAGTGGATCCCATCTGCATTTTGAGATCCGCGCCATCTCGTCTTTCGTCAATCCCTGGGATGTGTTGCCCCCGCCATAGTTTTTGATTGACTTGCACGAGGAGTTTATCTCGGCTATAATCTGCGTCGCCCGGGCGCGTAGCTCAGTGGGTCGCGGAGCACCCTGTGGGTTAAAGCGTTACTATCACACAGTACAGGGTCTTGTAGTTCAGTTGGTTAGAACGCACCGTTCACATCGGTGAGGTCACAGGTTCGAGTCCTGTCAAGACCACAAAAAACGAGTCGTTAGGCTCGTTTTTGTATTTATCAGGAGTTTGAGTGCTGTGCGATCCACGCCCACAAAAGCTAAAACGAGCCGTCTGGCTCGTTTTAGCTTTTAATCACATTTGAGTCTTGCGCGATCTGTAAAGACCGGGGAACATCAACGCCAGTCAGATACCTGATCCTGAGCCGGATTGTTCGTCAGGTTGTATAAGTCGGGAAGGCCCGACTTTGTGATAAACACATCGCGGTTTCCAGTCCGTTCGGACGTGAAGCCAATCCATACCTGGTCAGGCGACCACGAGGGTCCAAAATCGTTAGCCGGATTGTTGCTTACGTTGGCGGCGTTCTGCCCATCGATGCTCATCGAGTAAATCTCCTGATTACCTGTGCGACTGGTGGTGAATGCCACGAGGTTGCCATCTGGCGAGCCTTTTGCCATTTGATCGTTGGCGGGGTTGGCCGTCAGGTTGACCTGATTGTTACCATCTGTATTCATGCGGTAAATTTCCTGGTTCCCGTCGCGATCCGAGGTGAAAACAATCGATTCGCCTCCCGCATCGAACGACCTGCTGCGAACCCAGTCCGGCTGGGTGTCATTGCCCGCGCTGTTGGTCAGATTACGGACTTCCAGATTACTGACCTGGATCACGTAGATCTCATAGTTGCCATCCCGGTTGCTGGAAAAAGCGATCCACGCCCCATCGATGGACCATGTCGGAGACTGGTCATCTGCAGGATTATTCGTCAGGTTGACCGGATTCGTTCCATCGGCGTTCATCAGGTAGATTTCATTCTGTCCATCACGGTTGCTCGTGAAGGCGATGCGCCGCATACTGGGATCCCAGGCGGCCTGCGTATCGGAAGCGGAGTTGCTGGTCATCCTTCTGCTTTGTCCGGCGTCATTCGTCGTATAGATCTCAGTGTTGCCATCGCGGTTTGAATCGAACAGGACATTCCCCTGGAAGCGCGGCAGGCTGGGCGCGGGAGAGGCAGTGGGCACCGAAGGCGGTTGAGTCAGAGTGGGCACCGCGGGCGGTAAGGTCGGAGTGGCGACTGCAGGCGCCGTCAGCGTGGCGGTCGGCTGGGAAGCGGATTGGGTCGCCGTCATTGCAGGATTGCTGGCATCGCATGGGCTCAAATCTCTCCCATCGGTCAAGCCATCCTGATCCGAGTCAGGGTTCAGCGGATGAGGGCAGCTCTCGTTTTCCGCGCCATCCGCTAATCCATCCCCATCTGTATCCTGCTTCAATGGATCGGTGCCAATGCGGATCTCGTCGCCATCCCGGCTGTTGTCCGCATCGGAGTCTACGTTGAGCGGGTTTGTCCGCCGCCGCACTTCATCACCATCCGTAAGTCCATCTCCATCTGAATCGGGTATGAGCGGATTCGTGCCGGTTCGGAACACCTCCTCACCATCCAGCAGCCCATCGTTATCGGTATCCGCATTGGATGGATCTGTGCCGACTTCCGTTTCACGCTGGTTGGTCAGGCCATCGCCATCGGTATCCTCCTGACCTGCCGCGGCGGCGGCGGTCTGGTTGGCAATGATCGTCTGGGTTGCACCGGCGATCTGGGCCGTCGCCGCCATCGATGTCTGGGTCGCGCTATTCGCCTGGAACCTGCCACCGAACAGGGAAAACATGGCAGAAAAACCGAGCATTAGACACAGGATCAAAGCGATTGCCAGCACCCAGACCGGTATCAGCCCGTTCCCCATGACCTGACCGAGCATGGCAGGAGATTCCTTCTGATCGGCCTTCACCGTCGCGGTATAAGGATAGGAAACTTCTCCCGCCATGAGTGGACGCTGGCGCGGCTGAGCGGTAAACCGGAAAGCAGCGGTTTCTCCGGGTGGAATCGGGAGCACCCGTGGATCTCTGGGTGGTCCACCAGCAGGTGTTACGGGTGCCTGCGGCTGCGGGCTTTGAGGGATGCCTGGCTGGCTTCCTGGTGCCACGGCTACATTCTGTTGTACTGTGTTTGCCAGCTGCGGTGCTTCATCCGGCGGCAGATATTCGAAGATTAACTTATCCCCCTGACTCACCAGAGTGAGACGGAATACCTGCTGGGTGTTGCCTTCATTCTTTACATTCACTCTGACCGGCTTCCCTGCATCGACTTCCTTGGGGTCCAGATCGGCCTCGAACTGTGTGTAGGATGCTACAGTCAGAATACAGTCCACTTTGACCACCTGG
>DATFET010000007.1:0-4836 GCA_035250835.1 Anaerolineales bacterium | reverse complement strand
GCAGGTTATCGAATTCGCCGCGCTCCTGCGCCTGCTTGATCAGGGCTTCCACGATCTTATCGAACGACATGATGTACAGATCCTTTATGTCAGAAATTCTCCTTACCAGACGGGTTGTTTGAGTGCAATATTACAGGCAGCATATCTAATTGTCTTTCCTCTACCAACCTGCTATACTTTACCCGATACATATTAAAGGATACGCATGCTGGAAATTCATCTGCTCGGGACATTTGACATTAAGGATGGGAAAAAAGCCGTCAGTATCACCTCCCGCCCGGCGCAGTCACTGCTTGCTTATTTGGTTTTGAATGCTGGAACTTCTCATCGCCGCGAAAAATTGGCGGGGATGTTGTGGCCTGATTCACTCGAAGAAACGGCCCGGGATAACCTCCGCCATGCCCTTTGGCGAATTCGCAAAGCGCTGCCATTGCCATCAAAAGTCGAATATATAGTTGCAGATGATTTGTCCATTGCTTTCAATGCCTCTGCTGAATACTGGCTGGATGCCGCTGAATTAGAGAAGCAAAGGGAGAGCGTATCGGCGGATGAATTGATCGCCGTTCTTTCTCAGTATCAGGGCGAATTATTGCCTGGCTTCTACGATGAATGGGTGTTTTTGGAACGTGAGCATTTGAATTCTGTGTTCGAGAACAAGATGGCGCGGTTGATGTCGCTACTGCAAGACGAAAATCGCTGGCAGGATATTCTGGATTGGGGCGAGCGTTGGATTAAGCTTGGACAGAAACCTGAGCCGGCCTATCGCTGCCTGATGAGCGCTCACGCGGCAAAGGGGGATATGTCCAGGGTTGCGGCGACCTATCAGCGATGTGTAAAATCATTCAAGGAATTTGGGATCGAGCCTTCCGAGCAGACACGCGCTCTGTACGAAAGACTCAAGCTAGGGACGGAGACTCTCGAAACAGGATCAAGCGTCCCGGTTCGGGAAAGGCGAAAGGAATCCCGTAAAACGAATCTACCTGTCCCACTGACAAGTTTTATCGGGCGGGAAAAGGAAGTCGATGAGATCATTCACCTGCTGAACCGGAATCGACTCATGACCCTGCTTGGATCCGGTGGTGTGGGTAAAACGCGCCTGGCAATCCAATCCTCGAATAAATTAATGAACAAATTCAGGGATGGCATATGGTGGATCGACCTGGTCGGGGTGAAAGACGACTCGCTGGTCGTCAAGGAAGTTGCCAGAGTTTTGGAGTTGATTGAAAGTCCGGATCAGCCTGTGATAGATCTGCTGGTCAGCCACATTGCGTCCAGGCAAATGCTTCTCGTCCTGGACAATTGTGAACATCTGGTCTCTGCCTGCGCCCAGCTGGCAGACCAGCTTCTGAGCGCCTGCGAAAATCTGAAGATCCTGGCGACCAGCCGCGAAGCGCTCGATATCTTTGGCGAGATGGCCTGGCATGTTCCTTCCTTAACACTCCCCATTGCCGACACAACAGTCCAGGGCCTCGATAAGTATGAGAGTGTCCGCCTGTTCCTGGAGCGGGCAAAGGTGATGCAGCCTCAATTCAGCTTGAGCGAGCAAAATGCGAAAGCAGTCATTCAGATCTGCCGTCGTTTGAGCGGAATGCCTCTTGCAATCGAGCTGGCCGCGGCCCGCGTCAAAATGATGAGCGTGGACGAAATTGCCAGCCGCCTGGATGACCGCTTCAACTTGCTGACCTCAGGCAGCCGGGCTGCACTGCCCCGCCACCAAACATTGCGGGCTACGATAGACTGGAGTTATGACCTGCTTGCGAGTCCTGAGCGGATTCTCTTGCGGCGCATGGCTGTATTTTCGGGCGGCTTTACCCTGGAAGGGGTGGAAATCGTCTGCAGTAGTCAGGACCTCAAGCGCAGAGAAATCCTTGACCTGATTGGTCGCATGGTGGATAAATCGCTGGTCATCGTCGAGCAGTCTCTCACCTCGGCAACCCGCTACCGGATGCTGGAAACCATCCGTGAATATGCCCGCCAAAAACTGGAGGAGGCCGGGGAAATGGTGGACCTCCATAACCGCCACCTGGAATATTTTGTCCGACTGGCCGAGGAAGCGGAGCGCAATACTTTCGGCGCGTACTCCGTCAAATATCATCGGCGTCTGGATGAGGAATTGGACGATATCCGGACCGCCATGGAGTGGTCTATCCAGACCCACCAGGCGACCATGGCATTCCGGCTGGGAGCGGCGCTGTTCTACTTCTGGTACAACCGCAGCTCGATCGGCGGCGATTGGCTGCGGCAGTTGAACAGAGCGCTCCAGCTCCCAGAGGGAACGGAACGAACCGCAGAACGGGCACAGGCTTTGAACGCAAAAGGATACTTTTATTGGGCAGATGTCACTTCCGATAATCCGCGCCCCAGCCTCGAAGAGGCACTCTCCATTTCCCGGGAATTGGGAAATAATGCCATCGCAGCCAGGGCCTTGTGCAACCTGGGGCTGGTCGAGACTGTGGAGGGGAACCACGAGAAGGCACGTTCCTACTTTGAGGAGAGTCTGGAATTGTTCAGCAAGGTGGATTCATCGATCGTGGAATACATCTGGTCGCTGACCTTTTTAGGGGACATCGATTTCAACCAAAACGATCTGAACAATGCTCAGATCCACTATGAACAGAGTGCCAGCGCACTGCGGGAGATCAGGGATCGCAATTTCCTTGCCTATGTCGTCCGGCGGCTTGGACAACTCGCCTGGCATTGTAGCGAGTTTGACAAGGCATCCCTGTTATGCAATGAGAGCCTGACAATCAATCAGGAACTGGGAGATGAACGAGGGGTGATTGCCAGTCTTTCTGCATTTGCAGGGAAAGCTACAGCCGAGGGAAACCTGGCATACGCTGCGCAATTGTTTGGTGCAGTGGAGACATTGCTGCGGTCAAAGAATATCCGTCTGGTGTATATGGACCGGCTCGAGCGTGAGCGGAACACGGCGATTTTAGGGGACCAGCTAAGTCCAGATGCCATGGATAAGGCCTGGAGAAAAGGGATATCCATGACAATGGAACAAGCGGTGGATTTTGCAATTCATAAATCAGGGAACTCCTGAACTGAAACAGGTTCATCAAGGGAGTGGAAAAAAATCGTTCATGAAAACGTGCTGAGTGAAATCACTTACATGACTGTAAATGAAGACTGCATAGGTCGCTGAAAGGGCTTACAACCTGAAAAACACTGTACTGATTGTCTTTCCCAACCCACCCTGCTATACTTTGTCGAATTATCGGTAAAGGACGTTCATGCTTGAAATTCGTCTGCTTGGGAAATTTGAAGTCAAGGATGGGAAAAAAGCTGTCAGTATCTCCTCCCGCCCTGCACAGTCGCTGTTTGCTTATCTGGTCTTGAGCGCAGGGACTTCTCATCGCCGTGAAAAACTGGCAGGACTCTTATGGCCAGACTCTGTGGAGGAAACGGCAAGAAGCAATCTGCGTGGCGCTCTTTGGAAAGTTCGTAAAGCGCTTCCTGATAAGTCGAAATCGGATTACCTGGCTGCCGATGATCTGTCCATTACCTTCAAGGATTCTTCGGATTATTGGCTCGATGCAGACCAGGTCGAAAAGCTGAGCGAGAGCGGGTCTGCTGATGAGTTAATCAATGCTCTGGCAGTAGACAACCCACAAAGATAAAGTCTTGTTGCTTATCGTACGTAATCCTATCCTTTTCGAGGATGGGATTTTCTTTTTTAAAACCATGCAAAAAAACACGTTCGATCCATGCTGGAAAACACGCTGGGGGACGGGGGATCGCTACACTAGGGTCATAGATTGGCGTCCAAACCAACTCCTGCCAATCAAGGAGATCAAAATGAACAAAAATCGTTTACTTCTCGTGCTCGGTGTCATCTCATTGCTGCTGATCAGCCTGGCTGTTTCCAGCTTCCGTCCCGTGCCTGCTCCCTCGGAGAACGAAGCCGCCAGCGATTTCTTCCAGCGGCATCCAAACTGGACCTGGGCGGTTCGTGAACCGGCGGCGGGCGGTCTTGCCTCCTCCGATTACTTCCAGCGTCACCCGGAGCTGACCCGGCCTGCCATCCTCGGGCTGGATGCTTCGGACTACTTCCAACGTCATCCCGAGTTGACCGTGCCCCTCGTTATCGGATTGGGCGCATCAGATTACTTCCAGCGTCACCCCGAATTGACCAGGTCAGTCATCGGCATCGGAGCCTCGGACTACTTCCAACGCCACCCTGAGTTGACCGCACCAGCAATGGCCTCTGCTGACCTGACGGATTACTACTTCCGACAGCAGGCACAGAACAGGAATGGTTCTGATCTCACCGATTATTACTTCCGTCACACCGGCAGCTAGCATATTCCCTAATGCGATTGCCACTCCTCATTGTTCTCCTCCTGGAGTGGCCCGCGAGCCTGCATCAGTTTTGGCCTGATGCAGGCTTTATTGTTCCATCCAAATTGACATCCATGCCTGCCTCAACTACAATCCTTTCATGGACATCGACCTCGACCTGTACCGCCATGAGGTTCGCGTTTCGGCAAATCCGCTGGTCCACAGGACTGCTTCGCTTGTAAGGCTTTCGGCGATCGACATTTCGCCCGATCATCCCCAGCGGACCTTTGTTTTCATCCATGGCTTTGGGGGAGGGGCCGCGCAGTGGCAATATCAGCTTCAGAAGTTTTCGCTTGAGAATCGAGTCATCGCCCTGGATATGCGCGGGCACGGCCTCTCGGACGCGCCTTCGTCTGGCTACGGCATGGAGCAGTCGATCGCCGACCTCGAGACCGCGCTGACGCTGCTCAAGGTCAAGGGAAAATTTATCCTGGTGGGGCATTCCTTCGGCGGCGCGTGGGGGACGGAATACGCATTGAAGAATCCAGACCG
>DATFET010000559.1:0-9850 GCA_035250835.1 Anaerolineales bacterium | reverse complement strand
CAATGGCGCCAGCGACCGCGGATGTGCGTGAGTTGGCAGAAACTTTGATAATGTCCATGTGATCCTCCGCCAAGCCTTTTAGCCTTGATGTCTTTTCTTCGGAATCATTGTACAGGATAGTTGATTTGATTTCAAGTTTATTAAGGAGCAATATATGGGAATCGTAATAGTAGTAGGGACTGTGGATAATGTGGATATCTCTTAAAAACCCATACCTGTGGATGGTGGTCGGCGATCACCTCCTGGATGTTGGGCTTGACTCCGTTAACGGGAGCGGGTCTCCCTGTGGAAAGAATCGGGGTAACTTATCCCCGTGTTTATCCACAGAAAAAGCCTTATTTCAGATAAATCCATATTTTGGAAGCTCGAGAGAGACTTGTCCATATATGGGGGTGCCTCGAGGGGCTTGTTTCTCGCAGGAAGAGAACTTCTCCACAGCGGAAGGCATTTATCCACAGATAATCGCGACTTATCCACAAAACACCTGTCTGAACAGGTTGTTTAGCAGAATTTAATCCCCTAAATATGGTAATCTTTTGGTGAAAAGTAACGAAAATATCATATAGATAAGCCAATTTAATCCACAAACAACGGTTCGGGCACGCCCAGAACTGGCAGAGGATTATTTACATAGACATCCATAAACGCTCCCACTGTGGCGATCTGTTCACGGAAGTTCCAGATGAAAAGCGAAACTCTGCGGTAACGATTATTATTGGACTCAATGCCATAAGCATCCAATCCCAGGGCATTACAAAGGAACAGGGCGCGCGGCAGGTGAAACCGCTGTGTCACCAGCAGCGCCTCATCCACTTCGAAAATGGCTTTGGCACGATAGCAGGTATCGTACGTGCGCCGGCCGGCATAATCCATGGCGATTGCCGTATCCGCTACGCCAAGCGACAGGGCATATTGCCGCATGGCTTCAGGCTCGTTATAGTACTCGGTGGTGTTATCTCCACTCATGAGGATTTTTTCCACCTTCCCACTAAAGTAGAGGTTGGCTGCCGTCTCCACCCGGTCCCGCAGGATCGCCGTGGGTGTACCGTCGCGCCTTAACCCTGCACCGAAGACGATCGCCAGCCTGGCAGCCGGGGCAGCTTCCGCCTGGTAAATGCGGTTCATGGAATAAATGGAGGTAATCACCCGTGGAAGGATGATCCCGACCAGTCCAAGCGCCCCGAGCGCCAAAACCATGCGCCAAAGAAATTTGAAAATCCGTCTCAGCATGACCAAATTTTACTGGGTAAATTTATCTTCCAAAAGGGAAATTTGTAAATTCGTCAAATGTAACGTTTTAGGATGGATTTCGTCTCGTTAATAGACTTGAGGGGGGTCCTCAGATTTGAAATCATTTTCAGAAAGGAGGTGTCTGGCAGAAGATAAAGAGTAGATGAGGCTAACAATCTTGTAAATGGAAATCCGTTTTTTAGTCTTGAAATTTCCTGAGAACAGTATATACTACTAGATAGTTCTGAGGGCAGTCCTCAAACAAATCATTTTTTAGAAAGGAAATAATACCATGTTGTTCGCACCAAAAGAAAAAGGCCAGGGTCTCGTCGAGTATGCGATCATCCTCGCGCTCGTCGCCATCGTCGTAATCGCCATCATGCGGTTGCTCGGCCCCAAGATCGGCAATACCTTCAGCACGATCGCCAGCTCCCTGCCCAACTAAGCTCGTGGGAGCAAAAGGAAGCCCTGTCTTAAGACAGGGCTTCTTGGTTATCTACTGGTAGGGAAAAGCAACACCAAACAAGTTATTGAAAGATCGTAAGTTCTCTGAGGAGGTACTCAGGCAGACTTTTTTTGAAAGGATTAATTTATGTTATCAGCCCCTAAGGAAAAGGGTCAGGGACTGGTTGAGTATGCGATCATCCTCGCACTCGTTGCCATCGTCGTAATCGCCATCATGCGGTTGCTCGGCCCCAAGATCGGCAATACCTTCAGCTCAATCAGCAGTTCCATACCCGGATAATCCCACAAAAAGAGACCTGTTTTTTTGGCAGGTCTCTTACATTTTACCGCTTGTCTCATGATTAAGGAAACTTTTGGAACTGTTTTGTAGGCTGGGATCAAAACTCAGAGTTTAGATAATTATGCGGCACTCTGTAATGGGGAAAATTGCTCTTAATATTCCCATCTCATTGCACGAGAGTTGTCAGGTCGATTGCGGAATCCTTCAGATAATTGCGAAACTCCTCATAAAATCCGTCATTGACCACCTGTAATTCCTCGATTCCGTAGGCAGTATTGAACGCGGCGCGCCCGCTGTCCGTTTGCATAATGGCAGCGATCTGGGTGGAAAAAAGGTCGCGCATCTCCTGGGGCATAGCTGACGAAAACCCAAGAACTTCATGAGGGATGATTTTGGGGATCTGCCAGACGACAATCACCTGTTCCACGAGGTCGGGAAATTCATCCTCGAGAGAGGGGAACTTGCGCGCGTCAATGTAGGTTGCACCAAAGTCACAGATTCCGCTTGCGTACAGGGAGCGGACGACCGTCGGGTGTCCCTCTACGAAGGCCGGGGGTTTGGTGATGATCTGGCTCTCGTTAAGATAGCCCTGTGGAATTACATAGCCGGACGGCGAAGACTCGTCACTCCAGCACGGCTTTTTATCGGCAAACTGGGCGAGCGCGACAGCCGCCTCCTCTGTGTTTTCCCCCGTAATCTCATTGTAATAAGATTGGAACCCGCCTTTGCGTGTGGCAAGGAACTGCGCGCCATATAATGACTCCCCTTCCTCCATTACACCATAGGCAGCTTTTACCGAGCCTCTCTGATAGGCAAGCTCATAGGCATACGGGTCGAGCAGGACGATGTGAGCGTTGCCATTCTCCAGCGCGTCCACCAGTGCAATGTAGGAGTCGGGGACGGTTGTTACAACGGTATAGCCGGTCCGCTGGGTGAACAGGGACGCGATCAGATTGGCAGCTTCGATCTGTTCAGGTGAGTTGGCGGAGGGCGGCAGGGCCAGGATCAAAGGGTTTTCGGCGAGACCCAGTTCCACCGGAGCGAACGGAGGCGGAGCTGTGTCAGTCGGTGTGACCGCGGGCAGCGGACTGGGTGTTCGCGTAGCAGTGGGGATTGCATTTACGCGTGGATAGGTGCAATTTGCGATAAAAATTGCGCTTGTGAGTAAGAGGATTGTTAATAGAGCTGGTGTACGGTTCACGTCTGAATCTTAGAGATTATAATACGGGCATGAAAAACAATAACCTGTTCTCTTTATTGATATTGGTTGTAATTCTGGCAGGCGCCTATTTTATAGTGCAGACCATACAGCAGACACAACAGGCAGTCACCGCGCCTTTTAACCAGGTCAACCAGGCCAACCAGTCATTACAGACCCAGGTCTCGAACCTGTTGAACCCCACTCCAACCATCATCCCCGATCCTGTAACCTACATCAATGAAGTGCGAGCCCTGGCACGGCTCGAGACCATTCAGTACAGCGTTGAGAAAGTCATTACAGGAGAGACGGGCGGCGGCACGTTCCAAACCCTGTTTGGCGACAAGATCCTGTTCGTGGGTCACGGTACGGTGATCGCCGGCATCGATCTGCAGAAGCTCCAGCCGGAAGATATGCGCTATGAAAACGGTGTACTGACCGTGAGGCTGCCTCCCGCCGAGATCTTCATCGCCGCGCTCAACAACGAGAAATCATACGTCTACGACCGGGATACCGGCGTGCTGACCAAGCCCGATATCAACCTGGAGACCCTCGTCCGCCAGCGGGCTGAGGAGGAAATCCTCAAGGGCGCTCTCGAGGATGGCATTCTCGAGCAGGCACAGCTCAACGCCGAAGCCTATCTATTGAAGTTCTTTGCAGCGCTCGGATATCCCAACACGATCTTCGTGGACGATCAGGGATAATCACACCCGCTCCGTCCAGGACGGATGGTCATATTTTTCTTTGACCAATTCATCCGTCCTTTTGGATTCGGATTCAGAAAGCTCCCCCCTCTTGAGACTTAATCCCAACTGCGCTTCGAACGCGTGGATGAACGCCTGTGCTGCCGTTTCCCAACTGACCCTCCGCCCCAGCGCGGATTCGACGGTGGATGCCCGCTCGAGCAGCCGCTTCGCCGCGTTCTCACGCGCCGACTCATCCTCGAAGACCAGCACCTGACAGATCCGCGCCAGGTCCCCGCTCAGCGGCAGGGATCCATGCTGGAGCACGCCCTCCTTTTTACGCGCCTGGGCAGAGCCGATCAATTTTTTTCCGTCCACTGTGATTTCATACGTGGAAGGAACTTCGAAGCAGACCGGGTTTGCGGTGTTCACGTTTTCATTGCGGCCTGCAAGTTCTTTCATTTCGACCGGCAGCTGCAGCTCTTTCACGGCAAGCAGCAGCGCCTGCGCCAGCCGGTTATACGATTCGAGCACTGTCCCGGCCAGGCGAGGTTCATCGGTCGGTGCGATGACCGAATAGGTGATCTCATCAGTATGCAGGATCGCCCGTCCGCCGGTCGCGCGGCGGACCACCTCCCAGCCGCGTTCCCTGAGGCGCGCCAGGTCCACGTCCGTGAAGGGCTGGGCATGTCCCAGCGAGAGGCAGGCGGGTTCCCAGGCGTACAGCCTGAGGGTCGGCAGGGAGTCGCCGTGTCCCGCTTGCGCGTGCTCAAGGATGGCTTCGTCGAGAGCCATGTTCCACGCCCCGCGCGCCGGATGGATAATAAGCAGCCGCCAGGTATCCATGGATAATATTCTACTCAAGAATGAGGGCACTTCAGCCAAATCTGGATATCCGACACGGAATTGCCTGGGTAGCAGAAATATAGATGAAACAAAAGATCCCAAAATGGCTTAAACTTGGCCTATGGAAGTAAAAAAGCACGAATTATTCGCTCAACTCAACGAAGCGCGGTCTGAATTTCATGCCCTGTTAAATTCCCTCTCTGAACAGGATTTTCAAAGGAAAAGTCTGAACCCTGGCTGGACAAATGGCGAGATCCTGACTCACATCACCTTTGGTTTCATCATCATCAATGTTCTTCTTCCCCTGGCGCGTATATGGGGAATTTTTCCGAAGGGCTCCTCAAAATGGTTTGCCTGGTTTTTGAACGCGGTCACGGGGCCATTTAACTGGATCAATGAACTTGGTGCCCGAGGACAGGGAAAATTATTCACACACACTCGGATTGGGAAAATCTATGACCGGGCCTATTTTTCTCTTCTAAATAAAATTAATTCCACCGGAGACGATGAATGGGAACGCGGCATGTATTACCCAACGAAATGGGATGCTAACTTCGATGAATTCATGACACTGGAAAAGTTGTTTTATTATCCGATCGTTCATTTTCACTTTCATAAGAAACAAATCTCTCCTTAGGAGCCGGCAATGACTGCACTCCGTTCTCTCCTGTTCCTGATCCTCGCCCCGGGCATGGTTGCCGGTTATATCCCTCTGGCCCTTTTGCGGACAGGGCCACAGCTTGACACCGGAATCCTTGCCATTCTCGCAATTCCCCTCTGGACAATTGGCGGCTGGATCCTCTTATGGAGCTTTTGGAATTTTCTCAAGGAAGGACGCGGCACACCTGCACCAATGGACCCGCCAAAGGAACTGGTGGCAGTGGGCTTCTATCGCTGCGTCCGCAATCCCATGTATGTGGGCATCCTCCTGATCCTGATCGGGCACTTCCTCTGGTTTGGATTCTGGTCATTACTGGTTTATAGCGCGGTCGCTTTTCTGATTACCCATTTGTTTGTAATACTTTACGAAGAACCCACCTTGAAGAAAAAATTCGGTGCGGCATACGAAGAGTACCTCGAGCGCGTCCCGCGCTGGATTCCCAGGTTCAAATACCGCTTGTCGCATAAATAAGTTTACTTTTTATATGTGTTTGTAGGTTGAAATTCATATTTCAAGTACAGTAAATTATGCGGCACTCTGTAGGAATTCAGAATCTCGATCTGGCTGGGTGTCTTACTCTTATTTCTGGCATAATAGTATATTACGAGGCATTTTTACAGAACCTTCTTCTAGGAGGCAACATGACCGAAGCTTCCATCCCCGCAGACCAGGTCCGTTTTTTTAGCGGAAGCTCGAACCCTGCATTGGCAGCGAACATTGCTAGTGAGTTGGGCGTACCTCTGGATGATACGCATGTCACCCGATTCAGCAACGACAACCTCTACATCCAGCTCGGCGCCACGGTGCGTTATCGCCGCGTCTATATCGTACAGTCGTTATCACAGCCGGTGAACGACCACCTGATGGAACTGTTGATGATGCTCGATATCGCCCGCAGCGCCGCGGCGTCGGAAGTCCATGCGATCATCCCCTACTATTCCTTTGCCCGCTCAGATAAAAAGGATGCGCCGCGCATTTCCATTACGGCGCGGCTGGTAGCAGATTTGTTGAAGACTGCCGGGGCTACGCATGTCATGAGCATGATTTTTCACTCACCGCAGGTGCATGGCTTCTTCAGCCTGCCGACCGATCCACTGAGCAGCTGGGCTGTTTTCAAAACATATCTCGAAAGCCGCGATCTGAAAAATACGATCCTGGTTGCACCGGATATGGGACAGGCAAAGTCGGCGGCGCGTTTTGCAGAGATCCTTGGGCTGCCGATTGCGGCCGGAAACAAGGAACGCGTTTCAGACTCGGAAGTCAGGATCAACTCACTGGTGGGGAACCAGGTACGTGGACACAAATGCGCACTGATCTATGACGATGAGATCGCGACCGGAGGATCGATCCATGAGTTGAGCCGAATGCTGATCGAGGAAGGTATCGAAGAAATGCTGGTTCTGTGTACACATGGCGTCTTTACGCGCGGCGGCCTGGAACGGCTGGCGGATATCCCGCAGATCAGCGAGATCGTTACGACCGATACTGTGTACATACCGCCTGAGAAAAGACATCCGAAGCTGAAGATACTGTCCGTGGCTCTGATCTTTGCAGATGCCATACGACACAATCTTTCTCACCAGTCGCTTAATGATCTTTTTGTCTTCGGGCAGTGATACGCTCAGGCGCTGAAGAAGGAAACCATCGTTTCACAAAACGAATATAATCACGTAATAATAAGAAGAACAAGGAGGCTCTTATGATCGGAAAAGCGATGCAGGATGCAATGAACGAGCAAATCAACCGGGAGTTGTTTTCATCGTATCTCTACCTTTCGATGGCGGCATACTTCGAGGAAAAAAACCTGATGGGTTTTGCCCATTGGATGCACCTCCAGGCGGACGAAGAGCGCGAACATGCGATGAAGTTCTACAACTTCATTCTGGATAGCGGCGGGCGTGTTTACCTCAAGGGGATCGACGCGCCGGAAACGGACTGGAAATCGAACCTCGAGGTTGCCGAGCAGGTGGCAGCCCACGAGGCGAGGGTCACGGCCTCCATCCATGATCTGTATGAGCTGGCATTGAAGGAGAAGGATTATGCCGCCCAGGTGATGCTGCAGTGGTTCATTTCCGAGCAGGTGGAGGAGGAGAAAAACGCCGCTGAGCTGGTTGCCAAACTCAGGATGATCGAAGAGCGCGGCACAGCCGTGCTGATGCTCGATCACCGTCTCTCCAAACGTGGAGGCGAAGACGAGGACGAAGAAGAGTAGTTTACAATTGAGACCCTGAGGAGAAACCCTCAGGGTCTTTTTGTTTGGAGAAGAATGAGTTTTACGATTCGAGGCGCGACGCAGGATGACAAACCCGAGTGGCTGTGGATGCGTCACGGTTTGTGGCCCGAAGCCCCGCTGGAGTACCTGGCTCTTGATCTGGACGCTCTGCTGGTGGACGAAGACGCGGCGGTCTTCCTGGCATTCAACGCGGACGGACAGCCGGTGGCATTTATCGAAGTGCGGCTCCGTGCTTATGCCGAAGGCTGCGAGACTTCGCCGGTGGGTTACATCGAGGCCTGGTTCGTGGGAATACACGTGCGCGGTCAAAAGCTCGGCCGCGACCTGATAGGGGTCGCCGAGCAGTGGGCGCGCGAAAGAGGCTGCTCTGAGATGGCTTCGGATACCTGGCTGGACAACGAGGCGGGCATTGCCGCGCATTTACGGATGGGATATCAGGAAGCGGATCGGCTTGTTCATTTTGTGAAAAGGCTTTAACCCGCGCTGATATCATGCCCAAAGGGTAGCGGACACTGAGCAGGACGAAGTGGCAGTCGAAGCACGCTTCGTCTATGCAATGCTCCGCTCTGCGCGAAAGGTGTCATATGAAAAAATTCCTCATTTACGGCTCGTATGGATACACTGGTCAGCTCATCGTTGATCTGGCGGTGAAGGAAGGCTTGCAGCCCATCCTGGCGGGGCGGGATGAAAAGCGGTTAGGCATCCAGGCAGAGCGATACAATCTCGAGTGCCGCGCCTTTTCGCTGGACGAAACCGCAAAATTGGAGTCCGCCCTGCTCGAAGTGGACGCGGTGCTCCACTGCGCCGGTCCGTTTGTGCATACCTACCGTCAGATGGCGGAGGCCTGCCTGCGGACCAAACGTCATTATGTGGATATCAGCGGCGAGATCCCCAGCTTCGAGGCGCTGGCCGGGCTGAATACTCCAGCCAGGGAGGCGGGCATTATGCTCCTGCCCGGGGGCGGGTTCGACGTCGTCCCATCCGATTGCCTGGCCGCACACCTGAAGCACAGACTGCCTTCCGCAACGCATTTCCGCCTGTTCGTGCGCGGTGTCGGCGCGGGAGTGTCGCGCGGCACGGCCAAGTCGGCAGTCGAGAACATGCACAGGCAGGGGACGATCCGATCGGAAGCGAAGCTGACCCAGGTCCCGCTAGCCTGGAAAGTCCTTGAGCAGAATTTTGGCAGCGGACCCGTGCCAGTCGTATCCATCGGCTGGGGAGACGTCAGCACCGCCTATCACAGCACCGGCATCCCGAACATCGAAACGTATTTTGCATTTCCAAAAACATACATCCGTTTTTTGAAAACGATGCGAGTCATCGGTCCACTGCTGTATAACCGCCCCGTGAAAAACTTGCTTAAGTTTGCCATTGACACATTCACTCAGCCCGGGCCCAATGAAGAAGGGAGAAAGAAAAGTTTTGCGACCTTTATCGGTGAAGTGACCGATCCAAATGGAGGCCGCGCGCTGTCGAAGCTGATTTCGCCGGAGGGATATACTTGTACTGCGCTGACCACGGTTGAGATCATGAAGCGCATTTTGAACGGTGAAACCAGACCCGGATTTCAGACCCCATCGCTTGCCTATGGAGCGGATTTCATCCTGCAATTCGATGGGGTAAAGAGAGAAGATATTTTATGAAGCGACTCTTTTTGACATGTTTCCTGCTGGTGACCATCCTATCATCCTGTTCATATTCCCAGACATCGACGGAGAAGATCGCGGAGGCAGACATGACTCTTCAGATCAAAAGCGACGCGTTCGTAAGCGGGCAATCCATTCCGGCAAAATATGCATGTACCGGGAGAAACATTTCTCCTCCACTCACCTGGAACGACCCGCCAGCAGGCACGCAGTCCTTCGCACTTGTCATGGACGATCCCGACGCGCCGATTGGAACCTGGGTGCACTGGGTCCTGTACAACATCTCAGCTGAGGCGCGCAGCCTGCAGGAGGACCTGCCGATCACCGGCAAGAACATCGATCCCAACGCGATCTATGTCGGTAAAAATTCATCCGGCAACATCGGCTACGATGGTCCCTGTCCGCCGAGCGGCACACATCGTTATTTCTTCAAGCTTTACGCACTCGATACATTGATCAGCCTGCTGCCCGGCGCAACAAAGGACCAGGTGCTCAAGGAGATGGAAGGACACATCCTGGCGCAGGCGGAGCTGATGGGTACGTTCAGTAAATGACTTCGCCCATCTCACTCATTCAGCGCGCCCCCGACCACGGCAATCCTGTCGTTC
>DATFET010000558.1:0-3456 GCA_035250835.1 Anaerolineales bacterium | reverse complement strand
GAATGGGCGTCTTGTCACCGATAAGCCGATCGTGTATAGCTGGCACGCGACCAGTCATGTGGAGAGTGAGGATGGGATACTTACGGTCTATACAGGGGGAGAGCCTGCCGCAGAGCTGGCCCGCTTATCAGATGATGAGCGGATTCGGTTCGCGGCAGACGAGATCGAAAAATTATTCCCCGGCTCATTGGACCTGATGGAGCATACCGCGACTGTGGCCTGGCCCAATGAAGAGTTCACCCGCGGGTCATACATGGCGCTGGCGCCCGGTCAGGTGACCGCCCATTGGGAGACACTGATGAAACCCGCAGGCCGCCTGTTCTTTGCAGGAGAGCATGCTACCCCGCTGCAGGGATTCATGGAAGGCGCTGTCGAAAGCGGCCAGCGCGCTGCATGGGCAATCCTTGCTTCGCAGCCATAATTCATGATCGCGGCAGCAAATGTAAAAGATGAAGCAAGGTGTCGCTCAGCGCGACAGGCGCGCAATAAATTCCTAACAAGAGAACATCAATGACTGAACGAAATAGAAATATCTGGGCAGGGCTTCGTGCTGAGATCCCGCTCCTCGTTGGGGTATTCCCTTTCGGATTGATCTACGGTGCGATAGCTCTCAGCTCAGGGTTGAGCCCGGCTGAGGCGCAGATGATGTCATCCATCCTGTTCGCCGGCTCGTCACAGTTGATTGCCGCGCAGCTCTTCCATGAGGCAGCGCCCGGCCTCGTGATCGTGCTGACGATCGCGGTCGTCAACCTGCGGCACATGCTGTATTCAGCTTCGCTCGCTCCATACGTTTCCTCTCTCCCCATGCGCTGGAAGGTTTTACTGAGCTATCTTCTCACCGATGAAGCCTACGCTGCCAGTATTATCCACTATGAAAAGGAAGGCGTGACCCCGTACAGTCATTGGTTCTTCCTGGCGGCGGGGTTCTCGCTCTGGCTCACCTGGCAGGTCAGCACGGCTCTGGGCATCTTCCTCGGCTCCGCCATCCCGGCCTCCTGGCCGCTGACTTTTGCCCTGCCATTGACCTTCATCGCCATGGTTGTGCCCGCGTTGAAAACCAGGCCTACAGTTGCTGCGGCTTTGTCTGCAGGGGTGATCGCACTGCTTGCATATTCTCTCCCATACAAGCTGGGTCTGATGCTTGCCGCGCTGGTGGGTATTTCCGTTGGGACCCTGCTGGAGGGAACGCAATCCTCCGAGGAGACTCTGTGAATATCTGGCTGGTAATGCTGCTGGGCGGCCTGATCACCTTCGCGCTGCGCTTCTCATTCATTTACCTGTTCGGGAGACTCCACATCCCTGCGGTGCTGCGCAAGGCGCTGCATTACGTTCCCCCGGCGGTGTTTTCCGCGCTGGTATTCCCCGAGCTGTTTTTACAGGACGGCGCGCTATATCTATCGCTAAATAATATTCGACTCATCGCAGGTCTGGTTGCTGTGGTGGTGGCAGGGTACAGCAGGAACACTCTGGTCACCATCCTGGCCGGGCTGGCCGTCCTCTTCCTGCTGCAGTGGATATTGTAAACGTCTGTGATTGTGAGGAGTGACACAGCGTGCCAATCTCCCGGTCAACTATGAGACCGCTTCCTGAAATT
Source organism: Anaerolineales bacterium (assembly GCA_035250835.1). Taxonomy (GTDB): domain Bacteria; phylum Chloroflexota; class Anaerolineae; order Anaerolineales; family Villigracilaceae; genus Defluviilinea. The sequence goes on along the minus strand of DATFET010000558.1, from coordinate 1,862 downwards.
CCTTAGACAAACACCGCAGCCACCTGGTTCCCGCCTTCACGTTTGGCTCGCTGCATGGCTTCGATCGCTTTGGCGATCAGCGCTTCGACCTGCATGGCAGCTGAGATCTTGAGCGTAAATGCGATCCCCGCGCTCAGCTCCACATGGATATTTCTCCCGTCCAGCAGGGAGATCTCGGTGTTGAGGATGCTGGTGAGGATGCGCCTGGTGATGCGTTCGGCGTCCTGGCCGATGACGCCCGGCAGGATGATCAGGAACGTGTCGGCTTCGTAGCGCCCCACGCCATCGTACGGCCGGCTCTTTTCACGGATTCCCTTTGCCACCACCGTCAACACATCGTTGCCAATGTTCTCCCCAAACCTGTCATTGATGGACTTGAAGTTATCGATATCCAGTGCGATCAAACTGAGCATGCCCTCCCCGCGGCGGGCTCGTTCCAGTTCACCCTGCGAGTATTTGATGAACGCCCTCTGGTTCAGCACGCCCGTGAGTGTGTCGAACATGGCGACCCGTTCCAGGGTATCTCTTGCAACTGCCAGATGGTCGCCCAGTCCCAGGATGCGCTCGCCGATCTGCAGGCGTGACCTAAGCTCGAGCGGCTCCACGGGCTTGCGGAGGAAGTCGTCCGCGCCTGTGCTTGACGGATTGATATCCGTTTCCTGAACCTGGGGAGTGAGCAGCAGGATATAAATTGGATAAGGAGGCTGAGCATCCCGGACGCGCTGTATGAACTTCTGCTCGTCCAGGTCAGTGGTGGCGCGGTCGGCGATCACAAAGCGGACCTCCCCCTCCTGGAGCAGTTGGAAGGCAGTCTCACTGGTTTCGATGGCTGCCATCTCGTGACCGTTGGCTTGTACAACCTGTTCAATGACTGCACGTTCCGTCAGATCGTTACTGAGGACAAGGATCTTCATACGCCCGCGCGCCTCCTTGCACCATTATAGCCTTGCGAAGGTCCTGTTACGATCGATCATGACGGGAGCACTCAAAGGTTGTAAGGAAATAAGCTCACGCCGCCGTCCCCGGCGGCGATTACCAGGAAAATCCTGCGCCGTCCTCGGCGCAGGGAGCGGACCCATTATGACATGTGTGTTGACAAACCTATACTCCCATAGTAATATTTGCGGCGCTTCCACGCCAGAATCATGCGGGGCTATAGCAAGCCACGCCGAGGTAGCTCAGTGGTAGAGCAGGGGACTCATAAGCCCTTGGTCGCGAGTTCAAATCTCGCCCTCGGCACACCGAAGCGTGTCTCTTATCTCAAAATCCCATTTATGGTGATTACAAGAGGTAGGAGATATGTTTTTAAACCAGAGGACTACCGTGCAAAGCTGCTGGAACTCCATTTGGAGAGAAGCAAGTAGAACTTTCCGAAGCCAGCAACTCGCCGTCTTGCCTTTAGCAACATATTGCTAAAGGCAATTTTTGTCTTATACTTTGAAGAAGAGAAATCGATTAGAAAGGAGAGTGGATGATGACAGAAGAAACAAAAGGGGCAAATGCTGGCGCTTCAGCGCCTAAAAAAGGTGACGCAGCCGTTGGCTTTATTGTGCTGGCATTTACCAATGAGCTGGCCGCTGACGATGCCCTGAAAGACATGGAAAAGGCCAGGAAGCAGCACAGGTTCTATTTTGAGAATGCAGCCGTGATCCGTCAGGATGCCAGCGGCAATGTATATTACCGGGAAACCGGTGATATGCCCAAAGGTGGGGGAGCCGGAGTCGGGGCATTGATCGGCGGCACGCTGGGCATTCTTGGGGGTCCGGTGGGTGTTGCTCTGGGTGCCGGTGCAGGAGCCGCTCTCGGGGCTGCCATCGCGAAAACCGATGATGGGTTCAGAGATGCAAACCTCAAAAAAGTTG
>DATFET010000554.1:0-6840 GCA_035250835.1 Anaerolineales bacterium | reverse complement strand
GTTCCGCAATGGCCATGCGCCAGGATGGCACGGTTTCGAAGTAATCACCCAGCCGCTCGATCTTGCGGGCGCGCGCCACCACCAGTTTGTCGTCTTCGCTCAGCTCGTCGATGCCGAGGATGGCGATGATATCCTGTAAATCCTTATAGCGCTGTAGAACACGCTGGACCTCACGAGCGGTGCGGTAATGTTCATCACCTACAATATTGGGATCCAGGATTCGGGAGGTGGAGCCGAGTGGGTCCACAGCCGGGTAAATGCCCTTTTCCGCGATGGATCGCTCGAGGGCGATGGTCGCGTCGAGGTGGGTGAACGTCGCCACAGGCGCGGGATCGGAGTAATCGTCCGCAGGGACGTAGATCGCCTGCATGGATGTGATCGAGCCGGTCCGCGTGGACGTAATCCGTTCCTGCAGCTCGCCCATTTCGGTCGCCAGGGTCGGCTGATAGCCTACAGCAGAAGGCATACGTCCCAGGAGCGCAGACACCTCAGAACCGGACATGGAGAAGCGGAAGATATTGTCGATGAAGAGCAGCACATCCCTACCCTGATCCCGAAAGTATTCCGCCATGGAAAGGGCCGTGAGTGCCACGCGCAAGCGCACACCGGAAGGCTCATTCATCTGACCGTAGACCATGACCGTATCTTTCATCACACCTGACTCAAGCATCTCACGATAAAGCTGTGTACCCTCACGAGTTCGTTCGCCCACTCCCGCGAAGACAGAGTTGCCTTCATGTTCGGTGGCTACCGAACGAATCAGTTCCATGATGATCACTGTCTTGCCGGTTCCCGCCCCGCCGAAAATACCGGTCTTGCCACCCCTCGTAAACGGAGCGATTAAGTCGACCACTTTGATGCCTGTCTCAAATACTTCGACGTGGGTAGCCTGATCCGCGAACGAGGGCGCTGGGCGGTGGATTGGGTAACGAGTCTCAGCCTGGACTTCACCTTTTTCATCAATCGGCTTGCCGAGCACATTGAAAATACGACCCAGTGTGGAAGGGCCCACCGGTACGAGGATCGGGTCGCCGGTGGCTGCGGCGGGGATCCCGCGTTGGAGTCCGTCGGTGGCATCCATTGCGACGGTGCGGACCCAGTTCTCGCCAATGTGCTTCTGCACCTCGAGTACCAGCGATTCCTGTCCGGGGCGTTCCACCTCGATTGCTTCGAAAAGCCCAGGGATCTCCTCTCTGGGGAACTCGACGTCCACCACCCCCCCCAGAATTTGTACTACACGGCCGGTTGCATTTGCCATGATTTATTTTCCTCCAATTAATCAGCAGCGAGCGCTTCCGCGCCGCCCACAATATCCAGAATATCATTTGTGATCGCCTGCTGGCGAACTTTGTTATAGGCCAGCTGCAGCGCACCCACCAGATCCTTGGCATTATCGGTGGCATTCCGCATGGCGACCATGCGAGCCGCGTGCTCACTCGCCTGCGATTCGAGCACTGCCTGGTAGATCTGCAGCGCCGTAAAACGCGGGATCATTTCATCCAGGATGTCCTTCTGGTCGGGCTCGAATTCATACGCTGCCCCGAGACCGGTATGGTGATCGCCAAAATCGGTTACGAGCTGGCTTTGATGAATGTCCAGGGGGAGCAGCTTTTTCACGTTGGTCACCTGCCGAGCCATGCTGACGAAATCAGTGTAGACCAAAAATACTTCATCTACATCTCCTATGATGAAATCATCCACAGCCAGTCTTCCAATTGCAGAGACTGCAGTGTATTTTGGCGCAGAGGGGAGATTACTAAAATCAGCAATGACAGGTTTACGCATGCGTAACAGTAAATCACGACCCTTGCGACCAACTGTGATGTATTTGACCGGGATGGGATATTTGTCGAACCGCTGCAAGACATAACGGATGACGTTCGTATTGTACGCACCAGCCAGACCGCGGTCGGCCGTCATCACAATAACGAGGGTCTTTTTTGGATGGGTACGCGGGGTCAATAACGGGTGTAGATTGACTGTCCCGGGTTGATGCGTAATGTGATGGATCACCTGCCAGGCTTTTGTGGCGTAGGAACGGGTTGCTGTCAACGCCTGGATCGCCTTGCGCACCTTCGCCGCGCTGACCGACTCCAGGGCGCGCGTCACCTGAGATATGTTCTTTACACTTTTGATGCGAAGCCGCATCTCACGGGCAGATGCCATGTTTTACGCCTGCCAGGAATGAAGGAAGGCGTCCAGCGCCTTGACCATGTTTTGACGGTTGCTGTCGCTGATCATCTTTTTCTCAGTGATGTCCCTTCCAACCTCCGGGTAGGACGATTCCATGAATTTCAGCAGGTCCGTCTGCCACTGCGCCATGCTGGTAACCGGGACCCGGTCCGCGTAGCCATTTGTGCCGGCAAAGAGCACGATCACCTGGTCCGAGAGAGACATAGGCTGATACTGCGGCTGTTTGAGGATCTCCTGCATGCGCTGACCGCGTCCAAGCTGCTGCTGAGTTGCCTTGTCGAGGTCAGAAGCCATCAGAGCGAAGGCTGCCAGCTCGCGATAGGCGGCCATGTCCAGGCGCAGACGCCCGGCAACCTGTTTCATGGCTTTTGTTTGAGCGTCTCCGCCCACGCGCGAGACCGAGATGCCGACGTTCACTGCCGGACGGATGCCGGCATTGAACAGGTTGGTCTCCAGATAGATCTGTCCATCTGTAATGGAGATCACGTTCGTTGGAACATAGGCCGACACATCCCCCAGCAGGGTCTCGATGATCGGCAGGGCCGTGAGCGAACCACCCGTCCCTTTCACTTTGACGATCTTATAATCATCAGGGTTATTCATTTGCTTACGTGCTTTTTCCACTTCATCCTTCCCGATGGGACCGCCGTAAACTTTTCCATCCACCGAGTCTTTTTCAGATGCCAGGGATGCGCTGAAGTCCTTATTAACGATCACATATTTATTTGCGAGGCGCACCGCGCGCTCCAGCAGGCGCGAGTGCAGATAAAACACATCGCCGGGGTAAGCTTCACGTCCGGGCGGGCGGCGCAGGAGCAGCGAGACCTGGCGGTACGCCCAGGCATGCTTGGACAGGTCATCATAAATGATCAAAGCGTCGCGTCCCGTTTCGAGGAATTCCTCGCCGATGGCGCAGCCGGAATAGGGAGCGTTATATTGCAGGGCTGCTGATTCATCCGCCGAAGCAACCACCACGATCGTGTGATCCATTGCCCCGTAACGTTCGAGGATACCAACCGTGCGCGCAATAGCAGCCTTCTTCTGACCGATCGCCACGTAGATACAAGTCAGATCTTTGCCCTTTTGATTGATGATCGCATCGATGGCGATGGCTGTCTTGCCCGTCTGGCGGTCGCCAATGATCAGCTCACGCTGGCCGCGCCCGACCGGGATCATCGCGTCGATGGATTTGATGCCAGTTTGGACCGGTGTATCCACATCCTGGCGCTGGACCACACCCGGCGCAATCCGCTCGATCGGGCGGAAGCCTGTTGTCGCAATGGGACCCTTGCCGTCGATCGGCTCGCCGAGCGCGTTGACCACCCGCCCGACCATCGCATCCCCGACCGGGACCGAAGCGATCCGTCCGGTGCCGCGCACGGTCATCCCTTCGACGATTCCGCCGTACTCACCCATCACGATCACACCTACGCTGTTCTTTTCGAGATTGAACGCCGTCCCCATGACCCCATTGGCAAACTGCACCAGTTCCTGAGCCTTTACATTTGCAAGCCCCTGAACCCGGGCGATACCATCACCTGCTTCCACCACTGTACCGATGTCACTGATATTGAGTTCAGGCTCAAATCCCTCAATTTGCTTCTGCAAATCGCCTGTGATTTGCTTGATCAGATCTGTCATGAATCCTCCACGCCAAATTCGTATGATGTACAACAACCCGGATAAACGGATTATCCGGGCGTATCCATAATTTTTATGATTTCATGCTCTTCGTGAGGACGAGCACAATCGAACCAATGATACCTGAAAGAACCTTCATTGTCTAGTTACATCCAATCACCCTGTGAAGGTTTACGCTCTACGGGCAGCGTTAACAGGTTTTAAAACACGAAACCCTTGTCAACTGCACAGCATGCGCTATCATATGGCCTATGCCAGGCGCAGAATTTTTGAATGACAAGGAGGAAAGATGCTTTCTCACGGAGATGACAAGCCCCCCAGTCATCGCATGAAACGATACTGGAAAGTTGCCGTCGTTGCGAACATCAAGGATGAAGCGAAGCCCAAGCCGGATGGAGTTCCCCCGGACGCGTTCGCGGACTTCGACCACATCGAAACCATCGACTCGATCCGCGGCGCGATCGAAACCGATGGACATGAGACGGTCTTTATCCATGCGGACGAAGACCTGCCCTTTGCCCTGAGGGAGGAAAAACCAGATATCTGCTTCAACATTGCCGAAGGATTGGGCGGCGACGCGCGCGAAGCCCAGGTCCCGGCCCTGCTGGAGATGATGAAAATCCCCTATACCGGCTCGCGCGTCCTGACCAACGGCATCTCTCTCGACAAGACTTTGACCAAGCGGATCTGGCGCGACCGTCGTCTGCCGGTTGCCCCCTTCCAGGAGTTCAACGCTGGAGACGAGCCGCTCCGACCCGAACTGGAATTTCCTTTGTTCGTCAAACCCGCACGGGAGGGGACCGGCATGGGGGTGGACACAAATGCCATTGTCAATAACGAGAAGGAGCTGCGCGAGCGCGCCGACTACATCATCAATACCTACCATCAGCCGGCACTCGTGGAGACGTTCCTCCCAGGGCGCGAATTCACGGTCGGGATCCTGGGGCGCGCGGATGCGAAATTGTACTCACGCCACCTCGAGTGGTATGAGAAGGATGGTTTCCACCGCTTCCCCATCCTCGAGCTGGATATGACCCGCTCGGTCACACCGAAGGTGTACAGCCAGGAGGCAAAGTCCAAGGATGTGGGTGCAGAGGGCGCGCCGGGCTACGTCTGCCCGGCGGATATCGAACCTGAGCTCGAGAAAAAATTGAAGTATTTCGCGCTGCGTGCCCACTTCCTGCTCTTCGCCCTCGACGTCTCCCGCACAGATATCCGCCTGGACGCACAGGGCAACCCGCGCGTCATGGAGATCAACACCCTGCCAGGGCTTACCCCGAATTACAGCGACCTGTGTCTGCAGAGTGCTGCGGAGGGGATTCGCTATGAGGATTTGATCCTCGAGATCCTGTATCTGGGCGCCTCACGCTGGGGTATGGTCGAGCCGCGCGAGATCAGTCCGGAGAATAACAGGAAGAAATAGTCTGCCTACAAAATGTTTGGTTTTAAATAAGAACACGGAGGCATCTGACGATATCTCCGTGTTTTCTATTGGAATTTTTTCTGTTTACGAGGTCACGACCTTGATGTTGAACCTCTGTGAAGAGATGGCATTCCTCAGGCTGTGCCAGAGCAGCACATACATCTCGACGCTGCGGGAGGTTTCAATGCCGCCCAGATCGATGATGTCCTTCCAGCCGAACCAGTCACGCAGTATTCTGACGACCATGGCCTTCGCTTCGATATCATCACCGCTCAGGAAAACGTGAGTCCTTTCGAGCAGCTTGGCAGGGTCCACCATCACATTTGCATTGACTGTATTAAGTGTCTTCACCACTTTCGATTCAGGAAACATCCGCTGGATCTGCTCTCCCAGCGAATCATCGTTGCACACAGTCAACGTCCACCTGTCCGTAGTTCGGTCGAGCGGGTTCGAAGTATCGATCAGGATCTTGCCATTTAAGTTCTCCTCACCCGCCTGCTGGAGAGCATCGATGGAGGCCGATCCCAATGTACAATTGAAAATGATTTCCCCGAACGAGGCTGCATTCATAAAGGTGCCATATAAGGCATGCTGCCCACCCTCCTCCTTGGCCCAGGCAACCGACGCAGGATTGGCCTCTTCACGTGATCCCAGCATCACTTCATGGCCCAGTTGGACCAGCTTGGAACCAATCGTCTGCCCTGTAATTCCCGAACCCAAAACGCCAATCTGCATATGAACTCCTTATTGTGCTTTGATTTTGCCTGCCAAAACGTAATCAAAGTCCTCATTGCCGGTTCATCATTAAGTTTAACACATAAAACAGGTGATCAGATTTACGATGGAATGATCTACCCTTAAATCAGCCTGCAGCTTTCGACATCTTCGTCTTGAGCCATTTCAAGCGGAAGGTCTCCTCGCGCTCACGCTCTTCCAGTGAACTGACAATGAACGCAACGGTCGCCTCATAGGCCGGGATGAAAATATGCTGCAGCGCGTTTACACGGCGTTGGGTTTTGCGCAATTCATTAGCCAGCCGCCAGACGGTAGCAGTGAGCATGGCGAGCTGCGGGATACGCAGCAATACTTCACGGAACGCGGTACTGGCTTCATCCAAAACAGCCGCGGTGTCGCCGGGGCTGTAGAGCAGTTTCGGAGGCTCACCGCGCGCCTCAATCGAGGGAATTGCCACCCCCATGATGCCGCGTAATTTGAGATGTACATCAACCGTTTTGTTCACTGCGAGCGCAGCCCATTCAACATGATCGCTGCCCATGACGAGTCGAGCTTTCTCCATCGCATCATACGCCGTTTGAAGCAACGTCCATACTTCCTTCTGAACGGCATCGGCTTCCTTTGCGACTCTGACCAGCTCGCCGGTTAATGCCTCTCGTTTGCGATCGAGAATTTCGTATCCTTCGCGAGCGAATCGGAGGTCTTTTTTGATGCGAATCAAGTTGCTGCGGGTGGGCGCAATATTAATGTTCGGCATTCTCAGGTCTGTAGTATTGTCTAATTTCATCCAGGCTGACGCGGGTTAACTCTTCCTGCGGCAGCATCGACAGTAATCGCCAGCCAATATT
>DATFET010000547.1:0-5610 GCA_035250835.1 Anaerolineales bacterium | reverse complement strand
AGCTTGTCCGTGATTATCTCGAACGAGCAGGATTTGGCGTTCTCCCCGCGTATGATGGGAGGAAGGCCCTGTCACTGGCGAAGACGGAGAAACCGGATGCGGTCATCCTGGACCTTGGCCTGCCTCAGCTCGATGGGCTGGACTTTACCCGTGAGTTTCGCAAAACCTCCAACGCGCCGATCATCATGCTGACTGCGCGCTCCGAAGAATCAGATAAACTGATCGGTCTCGAGCTCGGCGCGGATGATTACATGACCAAGCCTTTCAGCCCGAAGGAATTGGTGGCGCGCCTGCGGGCTGTCTTCCGCCGCATCGAAAACGCAGGCAGCTCAGGCTCTGAAATGATTCGCATCGCAGATTTGACTCTGGATGTCCCGCGTATGCGCGTCACAGTTGAGAGCCGCGCAATCGAAGAATTGACTCCCACCGAGTTCGAAGTCCTGGCAACCCTGGCGCGCCAACCCGGGCGGATCTTCACACGTGCACAGCTTTTGGACGCGATCCATGGCGTGGCATTCGAATCCTATGAGCGCGCCATCGACGCGCACATTAAGAACATCCGCCGCAAGATCGAGGTAAAAGCCAGCGAGCCAAAATATATTTTGACAGTCTATGGCGTGGGGTATAAATTTGCAGATAAATAGACTTTCTCGCGCTGATATCATACCCGAAGGGTAGCGGCGTCTAACGAAGTCGAAACGCTGTTTACCGGGCACCCGCTCTTCGGCTCCGCTCAGGACGCATTGAAATCATGAAACCTCCTCATCGCTTCTCACACCGTCAACGCCCGCCGTGGTGGCCCGAGAATGAAGAATGGCCGCCAAAGCGCTGGGGACATATGCGCGGCAAGCCGTTCTTTCGGAGGATGGGCTGTCTGTTTTTTGCATTTAGTCTTTTCTTTGCTCTGATTTTTGCACTGGTAACCGGGTTCGTCCTTAACGCGCTATACCAGGGAGTGACTCCTCAAAATCCCTTCTTTGACTTTATCCTGACTGCAGGTGTGTTTTTTCTAATGTTTGTGATTGCCATGGCGATCCTTGGGGCGAGAAATTTCAGGCGGACGTTCCACCTGCTCGATGATCTGTTAGATGCCTCCGCGAAAGTAGCAGAAGGCGACTACACAGTACGCGTTGAGGAGAAAGGACCACCTGCCGTTTATTCACTGACACACGGCTTCAATTCCATGGTGGAGCGGTTGCAGTCCAATGACCGGCAGCGGCGCACCATGCTGGCGGACGTGTCGCACGAGCTGCGCACTCCGATTACCGTGATCCAGGGAAATGTGGAAGGCATACTCGACGGCTTGTATCCCGCCGACGAGGCGCGGCTTAAGTCCATTTTGGAGGAGACACAAATCCTTTCGCAGCTGGTGGACGATCTGCGGACTATGGCGCTGGCTGAGAGTGGCTCCCTGCAATTGAGGCGTGAACCTGTCGATCTGGCACATCTGGTCCGGGAAGTGATTTCCGCGTTTGAGACACAGGCGAATGAAAAGGATATCAAAGTTGAATTTCTCTCCGCTGACGTGGAAGCGATCGAGGCTGACCCTCTGCGTCTGCGTGAAGTGTTGACAAATCTGTTCTCGAACGCGTTACGCTACACCCCGCGCAGCGGGGAGGTAACCGTCGATTTGGCGGATTCAGGCAGCGGCCCCGAAAGAACCGTAACGATTACCATCCAGGATAGCGGCCAGGGGATCGATCCCTCTGACCTGCCTCATGTCTTCGATCGCTTTTATAAATCCAGCGACTCGGGGGGTATGGGACTTGGATTGTCCATTGCGAAATACCTGGTGGAGGCACATGGCGGGAAGATCTGGGCGGAAAGTGAAGCTGGAAGAGGAACGAAAATATCCTTTACCCTCCCCACTCAGATTATCTGGTAAAATATCCGCCTGTGATTTCAGCCCGCATGCGCCTTTCCGCAACCTCTCTATGCCTGTCTGAAACGCAAAAAATTTCTAGGAGAAAAAAGTAAGATGGTTCGTATTCGTTTACGTCGTATTGGTCTCAAAGGTCAACCCACGTACCGCATTGTGGCTGCCGACAAGGAGTCACCGCGCGATGGTCGCTTTTTGGAGATTCTGGGTTTTTATAATCCTCGCACAGATCCGGCGACAATTCATGTCAAGGAAGACCGCGCCTACCAGTGGATGAAGAACGGCGCTCTGCCAACTGAATCCGTGGAACAGGTCTTCAAAAGTGCCGGAGTTTGGGATCGCTTCGAACGCTTCAAGAAAGGCGAGTCGGTTGAGACTCTCGTCAAGGAAGCGGAAGAGGCAGAAACGAAGCGCGGCGCGACTGTGAAAACAAGCAAGCAACTAAACTAACTGCCGACCCCTCTCCCTGTTTCGTCTGCGTTTCACTCTGCCCAGCGCGCATGGGAGAGGGGAGTGAGATTTTATGAAAGACTTGATCGAATATATTGCCAAATCGTTAGTGGATCATCCGGATGAAGTACAAGTACGAGAAACCGGAGGTGGATCCCGTGTCCGCATTGAATTGAGCGTCTCGAAAGATGATATGGGACGGGTGATTGGAAAAGGCGGCAAGGTTGCCAACTCCATCCGAACACTATTAAGGGTGGCGGCTGAACGGGAAGGCAAACAGGCCACGCTCGATGTGGTAGAGCCAGAATAATGGCAGATCATAAAAACTCCTCAGGCTCGCCAGACGGCGAGCCTGTATATTTGACTGTTGGATTTATCCGGCGTCCGCATGGGGTGCAGGGTGAGATGGTCATGGACCCGCATACAGACTTCCCAGAACGGATGAAGAGCGGGCGAAAATTGTTGGTTGGGGAGCAACACAAACCCCTGACACTGGCAAGCGTCCGTCCACACCAGGCTAGTTTGCTGGTTAAATTTAAGGGGATCGAAACCCCCGAGGCTGCGGGACAATATCGCAATCAATGGGTGTATATCAAAGCGGATGAAGCGCCACAGTTGCCAGAAGGTCAGCTCTACCAGCACGAGCTGCTGGGGTTCCAGGTTGTGGATGAGACCGACCAGTCGCTGGGGGAGCTGGTGGAGATCCTGGCGACTGGAGCGAACGACGTCTATGTGGTAAAGGATGATTCGGGAGGCGAGCTTCTGCTCCCCGCCATCCCCTCGGTCATCCTGGACCTTGACCCTGTTCGCCGATTGATGCGCGTTCATCTGCTTGAGGGACTTTAACTCGGTGGTCGAGTGCACTGAGCGTTTGTTGCGCAGAGTGTATCGAGACCACCAATTTACAAGAAATAATATTCATGGTTATCTGCTGGTCTCGATACGATGGCGGAAGATCTTTGCCATCTACTCGACCAACAAGTTTAGAATGAAATTTTATGAACGAAAAGAAATATTGGGTTGGATTCAATTTGATCAAGGGGATCGGCGCGGTCCGGATGCAGGCGTTGGTCCAGCATTTCGGCGACCTCGAGTCCGCCTGGAGCGCCGCGCCAGCCGATCTGGCCGAAGCCGGCCTGGGCTTGAAACTGATCGAACGGATCGTCCAGGCGCGGGCACAGGTGGACCTGGATAAAGTATGGGCGAGGATCGAGGTGCAGGGGATCAAAATCCTGACCTGGCAGGATGAAGCCTACCCTCAGCGATTAAAGGAAATTGAGCAGCCTCCGCCCGTGCTGTATGTGCGCGGCGACTACCTGCCAGATGACCTGTTCGCGGTTGCCATCGTTGGCACGCGGCGGGTCTCGCCATATGGCCGGCAGATCACCGAGGAACTTGCATCCTATCTGGCTGGGAATGGGATCACGGTCATCAGTGGTCTGGCGCGCGGCGTGGATGCCATTGCTCACCAGACTGCGTTGAAAGCCGGCGGGCGGACGATCAGTGTACTGGGTTCTGGTGTGGATAAGATCTATCCGCCTGAACATCGCCAGCTTGCGGAACGCATGATGGAGAGCGGATCCATCCTCAGCGACTATGCTCCAGGTACGCCGCCGGATGCCTCCAACTTCCCGCCGCGCAATCGGATTATTTCCGGGTTATCATTGGCCGTTGTCGTGATCGAGGCCGGTGAGACCAGCGGCGCGCTGATCACTGCCGAGTTTGCTGCTGAACAGGGCCGTGAGGTGTTCGCCGTTCCTGGCAGCATCCTGGCACCGCAAAGCAAGGGCACGAATAAGTTAATCCAGCAAGGGGCATTACCCTTGTTGAGTGTCAACGATCTGATGCAGGCGCTGGACCTGACACGCATGGGCGAACAGAAAGCCGCGCGCAAAGTAATCCCCGCAGATGAGACGGAAGCGCGCCTCATGAATGTGCTTGGAGTTCAGCCTTTGCATGTGGATGAAATCCGCACACAAACCGAACTGCCCATCGAAAAGGTGTCAGCCACGCTGGCGCTGATGGAACTTAAAGGTCTGGTACGTCAGGTGGGCGGCATGAACTATGTCGCGGTTCGGGAAGAACAATCTGATTATTGGGTATAGGATATGGAACATACATATGCAGTCATTATGGCTGGAGGCGGAGGGACTCGTCTATGGCCTGTTTCAAGAAGAGAAAGCCCAAAGCAGCTTCTGCCACTGTTAGGCGGGGAAACATTATTTCAAAGCACGGTCAACAGGCTTGAAAATTTATTCCCTCCCGAAAGGATCCTGGTGGTGACCGTTGCCGAACAGGCGCGGCAAATGCAGATCCAGGCCCCGGTCATCCCGACGGAAAACTATGTCATCGAGCCTCAGCCGCGCGGGACAGCTTCTGTGGTAGCATTAGCCGCTGCCGTCCTGAAGAAGCGCGATCCGCAGGCGGCGATGGCAATCTTAACAGCCGACCATTTCATCCGCAACAAAGACCTGTTCCACTACCTGATCCGCACAGCCTTCCAGGTTGCAGCGAAGGATTACCTGGTGACCCTGGGGATCACACCTGCTTTCCCCTCCACAGGGTATGGGTATATCGAGCAGGGCGAACCGCTGGATGGTGATTATCAGTATCCTGTTTACAAAGTCAGGCGATTCCGCGAGAAACCGGACCAGGAGACAGCCGAGTATATGCTCCGTTCAGGTGAACATTCATGGAACAGCGGCATGTTCGTCTGGAAGGCAGGTACGATCCTTTCGGAGATCGAGCGACAGATGCCTGAGCTTTCAAAAGCGATTGCTGAAATCTCGAATGCCTGGGACAGCCCATCCCGCGAGGATGTCCTAAAGCCTCTCTGGCAGGACCTCAAATCGCAGACCATCGATTATGGCATCATGGAAAAAGCTGAGCGTGTGGCTGTCCTGCCGGCTGGCGGTCTGGGCTGGAGCGATGTCGGCTCATGGGATTCGCTATTCGAAGTGCTGTTCCCGGATGTCAATGGCAATATGCCTGTGAACGCGCAGCATTACCTGCTGGACACTCATAACACACTGGTCTATGGGAACAACAGTGAGCGTCTGATCGTCACCATCGGCCTGGACGATACAATTATTGTGGATGCAGGTGATGTGTTGATGGTCTGCAAAACCGACCAGTCACAGCGAGTGCGTGACGTGGTGGAACATCTGAGAAAAAATAACCAGGAGAGTTATTTGTAATTGTGTCATTGAGGAGTTTCTTTGTGTGATGAAGCGGGGTGCCTTGCTCCCCGCGAATGCCAAGGTAAGCGTGCAATGACATTG
>DATFET010000543.1:0-4389 GCA_035250835.1 Anaerolineales bacterium | reverse complement strand
CCTCTGAGCGGTGTGCTGCGCGGCATCCTCTGTGACGGGGTGCGAGTCACGAAAGGGCTCAAGGTCGGCGACGTCGATCCGCGCGATGACCCGAGCGCCTGCTTCCTCGTCTCGGACAAAGCCCTGGCGATCGGCGGCGGTGTCCTGGAGGCGATCTTGTCGAAGGAGAAAATCCGCAATCAATTGTGGGCTCCCACCGCCCTGCGGACACCTCCACCGAACCCACCCCAATAAAAATACCGTATACTTCCTGGCCATCTGACAGTTTGTCTCAAGATCCCTCGTTGGTCGAGTAGGTCGGTGATTGCCCGACCCTATCGAGACCCAAAGGTACCTGAAAAAGAGCTTTCTTGCGAACTTGTGGTCTCGATATATCCCTGTACGAACATTCGGGGCTACTCGACCAGCGACACTCGATTGAAAATTGATGGTATCAGGTGGCTAGAATACCTCCTTCAAATTCTCCCTGGGATTTACATCTCTGTTTCACTCTGGGGCTGACTCACAAGCGAACGCAGGTAGAGTCTCTCATCTTTCACTCATTGCGAGCTTGCAATATGAGTAAAAAAGTCGTATCCTTATCCTGGAATGACGCTAGAGCTCGGCTTCCGTCGGTATTTGCGCCTGCCCGATTGGATTCAGACCGGGAACGGGGAACCGCGCAAAGCGCACTTCCTCGGGAAAAAAGAAGCAACGCCGGTCGAAAAACCAGACCAGGGCCGGAACAACGATAACGCTCCACAGGACCAGGACACAGGCAAGTACCGCAAATTGACCAGCATCCGCATGGGGGAAGTGGATGATGCTATGCGCTACTTCATGTCCCAGCTGGTCGCATCTCCTGCAGAGGGCTGGGTCGCCAGGAACTATTTCTGCCAGCTGCCGGTCAGGCAGCAGACTGAGCAGCAATCCCCGCTCGTGTTTGGGCGGGTGAGGACAGCCTTCCCCAGTGATGGGAACGTGCACAACATCAAGCAAATGGAAATGTACTTTCCAAATGCTGTGACATCACCCGACCTTCTGCTCGTCCGCCGCAGCAACATCCTCCTGCAGGATCCTATTTATAGTTACTGTGTGGGTGTGAAGATGTATCTGTCAGAGGCTGAGGTGGCGGACTTCTCACAATCGGAGAACATTTTCGTGGAGAAGGGTTTTGCGCCGATCTATGAGGATGGCTATATCGACCTGCTGGACTTGAACGAACACAACCATTCTTCTCGTCTCTGGCTGAACGTGATCGGCTCGGAATGGTTTGCATCCATCCCCGATTCAGTCCAGCCTGAGATCCGCGAGCGATTACGTGACCTGGCGGATTGGAATAAAGTCATCCTGAACTATCACCCCAGGCGTCACTCCCTGCGATATTTATCTCTAAATGATGAGCTGGATTTCAATTACGAATTTACAAGGCATTACCTGCTCACGCCTCAGGATACAAACCAGACTCTGCTAAAGCTGGAGCAGATATTTGAGGGGATATTCATACAGGGGATGAGCTAAAAAGATTCAGAACTAACTCGAAATCGGTCTTAATCTTTGTACGACCTGCTCTACGAGAGCAAGGTCGCCTTCGCCGGCCAGCACAAGGTATTGATCTTCCAGCGCAGTGACCAGGTACACGACCTGCGCATCAGGTGTCTCGACTGTGAACTGCACAGCGGGCAAGCCAAGCTCAAGTGTTAACTCCTGCTCGTCAAGAATGGTGAAGCCCGACGCAGACCAGGCTTCCTTCCAATGTTCGACATAAGCGGCCAGATCGTTCTTTGGATCCCATTGATAAATGGTCGCCGAGAGCCTCACCTGGTCTTCAGGGATAGTGGCAGCCTCTGCCAGTTCAGGCGTGGACAGGAACAGGATCTGCGTGCCGCGTGATCCAACCACCATCTCTTCCACTGTCCAGTCGGCAGGATAGTCGAGGGCAAAGCCGGCTTCTTCATTGATATAGGTTTGGGCCTCAAAGGGTGCAGCGGGCAGCTTCGCCACGGGAGGCGCGGTGGGGGTCAGCGTGGGAGGCAACGGCGTCGGTGTAGCCGGGACGGCTGTCGCGGGCTGTGTGGTAGCGATGTCCGGAGCAGGGATTTCAGGCGGAGGTCCGCTGCATGTTGCCAGCCAGATGACAAGCATAAATATAACCAAAGATAATCGTCTCATCTCTCTTCTCCTTTTCTCCATTTCGCTACCCTTAGGACGCAGCAGAAATAGGAAAGTTCCAAAGAGCATCCGTCATTGCAGGAGAGCGCAGAGTTGAAGCATCCATCCCCCACAAGGACAAATTTGAGGTATGCTAAAATTCGGACATGTTTAGGAACTTTACATGGATTCCCATGTATGAAGAACTGGCGCGGGAGCTGATAAGCTGGGAACATCGACAGGAGGAATTAATTGCTTTCTTGGAAGAGCTGCGCGCCCAGGGTTATGTAGTCACGCCCCTTCAAGACAAAGATAGCACTGGGACCCGTTCCCTCCTCAGGGAGATCGACCCTTTCACCTTTTTTGGCGTATTCAACCGGCGCATCGGTCTTGACCAGCGCTTTGGGATTCTGTCACAGTTCAAGTCATTTTTTAACTTACAAGTCGAAGTGCCTGAAGACTTCGATGGCGTGCCTCTCCTCAACAACATGAAGTCCTGGTTTTTCTCGGGTCAGACCTCGCGGCGGGCCGGAGATGTGCAGAGACTCTGGCAGGTTTTCAAACTGGCTCTTGAAGAAAAACCTCTGGAGAATGAAGAATTTTTGCGAGTGTTCAACGAAGCCCTGCAGGTCAGGCAGACGAATGTGAACCTGACCATGGGCTTGTTCTGGGTGCGCCCAGATACCTTCCTTAGCCTGGATGGGACCAGCCGAGCCTACCTGGGAATCCGCCTGCCGCAGGAAGGTTTGCATGCAAGATTCTACGCGGAGACTATCCGATCGTTCATGACTGAGGGCAGGCCCTTTCCTGAGCTATCGCTCGCCGCCTGGGGCGCGGAAAATGAGCGGGTGAGACAGGTTGCCGAATCAAAAGAGGCTAAGTATCGCGCCTGGGGAGGAGTCACGGACTGGCTGGTCAGCGCCTATTGGGATGATACGGAGCCTGCTGACCAGACCGAGCGCTTTCTCGAGGAAGGCATCTGGGAGAACGGAACCCTGGACCGCCATATCAACGATGTCTTTTCGATGCGCGTCAATGATCGTATTGCCATCAAAGCCGTTTCGACCCAGCGTAAGGGACTGCCGTTCGACTCGCGCGGCCAGACCGTCTCGCGCATGATCATCAAGGCCAGAGG
Organism: Anaerolineales bacterium; assembly: GCA_035250835.1. Lineage (GTDB taxonomy): Bacteria > Chloroflexota > Anaerolineae > Anaerolineales > Villigracilaceae > Defluviilinea. Next base: position 1,124 of record DATFET010000543.1, on the reverse strand, counting down.
CACAATCGTCGCCAACCGCGCCGACGGCCGCACCGTCGAAGTGGAATGGGATCCAACCTTCGAGGAGAAATTCTGGTATTTTTATACCAACCGAAAGTCCATCTGGCGTTTGCGTCTCGATCCGAAGTATCGGTTTGTCGAGTATGCTGAACGATTGCGCGATTTCATCTGGTACGACAGGGATCAGGACTACGCCTGGTTCCTCAAGCGCTGGCAGGATGGTGAAGAGGCCAGTGAGCTTGTGGACGAAGGGACAGAGGATGCTCACAGACCCTACACCGTCAAAGACCTGACTGCTTCGGGGATATTTCTGGAAGAAGAGGAATTGAAGCAAATCCTGCAAAGGCTGGAATCCAAAAAAGCGCTGATCCTGCAGGGTCCGCCGGGCGTGGGTAAAACCTTCCTGGCACGCAAGCTGGCGTATGCCCTGATGAACGAAGCAAACGACGAACGGATCGAAATGGTGCAGTTTCACCAGTCGTATTCCTACGACGACTTCGTGCGCGGCTATCGTCCCCTGGAGGAAAAGGCGGGAAGTTTCGGTTTACAGAACGGTGTCTTCTATAATTTCACACAGCGAGCCATCCAGGACCCGCACCGCGAGTATGTCTTCATCATCGATGAGATCAACCGCGGCAACCTCAGCCAGATCTTCGGCGAGCTGCTCATGCTGATCGAAGCGGATAAACGCGGAGCCGAGTTTGGTGTGCCGCTGATCTATCACCATCCGAATGAGCCGCGCTTTTACGTCCCTCCCAACCTGTACCTGATCGGCTTGATGAACCTGGCAGACCGCTCGCTGGCGATGGTGGACTATGCCCTGCGGCGGAGATTCGTTTTCGTCACGTTAAAGCCTCAATACAAAGGTGAGCTTTTCCGCCGCTGGCTGCTGGATAGGTCGATGCACCCAGCGCTTGTGGATTTGATCGCCGAGCGGATGGGAGAGCTCAACCGCGTGATCAGGGAGGATCCACTGCTCGGGGAGAATTATCAGGTGGGTCACAGTTACTTCACACCCCAGGGAGAGAACTTCGCCGGGCTGGATGAGGATTGGTACCGCGCCATCATCCGCACCGAGATCGTCCCGCTGCTGCGCGAGTATTGGTTCGATAATCCTCAAAAGG
>DATFET010000537.1:0-3323 GCA_035250835.1 Anaerolineales bacterium | reverse complement strand
AAATTAATTTCCGGATCGTCTCGATTTGATCGGGCTTGTCAATTTTCGATACGAGAACATCACTCGCCAAACCTAAAATCAAAGTTCCCGCCTGCACATCGATCATCCTGACCGAATTCATGAGTGCGGAAAGATTGGCCTGGGTCTTCGGGAGAGTTGATGACAAATGCTTCCAGGCTTTGATGATGTCACCGGCATCAATGGAATCCTTTCCGGAGGGATGCGAGGATTGGGATTCTTCTTTGGGTGTTGGCGGCTGTGCATCGGCTTTAGCTGCTCCAACCATCCCATCCACAGAAGACACCGGACTGTCTGGCTGAGATTTCAGATGACGCGCAATAGAAGGTTGTGAAGGAGATACGACAGGTGCATCGAGAACTTCTGCCAGAGCAAGCTCCAGACTTAAGGAAGGCTGCCAGCCGCCGCGCAAGTCGGTAGCAGCGTTGTTGAAAGCTTTCATCATGCGCAGAACGTCACTGGTTGTAAACGATCGTGCGTGAGACTGCATCTGTTTTTTGACATCCGCCGTTGCTTCGACTTGAGCAGTATTGCCCATCTGGATCAGCATCAGCCCGCGTAGATATTCAACGATCTGGCGTGCCAGGGAGCGCGCGTCAGCTCCCGAGTCAAGTGCCTTATGAATTGTCTCAAGGCCGTGCGCCGGATCATGGTCGTTGATGGAGGAAACGATATCTAGCACGGTCTGGCTGGTTGCGGTGCCAAGCACCGTCTGGGCAAGGGCGAGCGTGATCTTATCGCCTGTGGACGAAAGCTGGTCGAGCAGGGAGATCGCATCCCGCATGCCACCAGCAGACTGGCGGGCAATTTGAATCAGTGCGTCATCGTCGGCCTGTATTTTTTCGGCTTTGATAATCTTCTTCAGATTGGTGACAATCTCATCGACAGGCACACGCCGGAATTCGTGGCGCTGGCAGCGAGAAAGAACCGTAGCGGGGATTTTATGAATCTCGGTCGTGGCCAGCACGAAGATGGCATGCGGCGGGGGTTCCTCCAGAGTCTTCAACAATGCATTGAAAGCTGGCGTCGAAAGCATGTGGACCTCGTCCACAATATAGATCTTGTATTTCCCCTGGGAAGGAGAAAAGTTGATCTTATCACGCAGATCGCGCACGTCATCAACGCCGTTGTTGGATGCTGCATCAATCTCGATCAGATCGAGAAAGCGATTCTCATTGACCGCCCTGCAATTTTCGCACTCGTTATCCGGCCGACTGCCTGGATCAGCATGCAAACAGTTGACCGCTTTTGCCAGCAGGCGCGCCAGGGTGGTTTTACCGGTCCCGCGTGAGCCGGCAAAGAGATAGGCGTGCGCCACCCGGTCCGCAGCGATGGCGTTCCTGAGGGTGGTGACGACGTGGTCCTGTCCCATCACTTCGTCCCATTCCCGGGGTCGGTATTTTCGATAGAGTGCTTGTGACATTTATATACCGCTGGTCAAAACCTGAGCTGTCTTTACCAGCAACTTATGAACGGATAGCCTTCCTGGCACTAAGAATAGCCAGACAACACCTTATGGCACCTGGTACACTGCTCGCAGATTGCCATCGGGGTCTACAAGCTGGGCTTCTTCACCAGACTCCCAAACTGGGCTGACGGCATTCCAGTACAGATCAATGACCGTATTGGTGCCCGTAGAAGTATGGACCTGCACTGCACCATTGGGATAGAGGACAAGCTGCGGAAAAACAAAAATATGGCGTTCTTCATCCTGCAGCTTCCAGTTTGCCAGGTTGAGCAGATCCTCTCCTTGATACTTCACAACCACCTGCTCGGCAGCCAGTGTGCCTGCACCGACAACGCTGACGATTTCAACCGGAATCTCCTCTTTCGGATCCAATGTTGGCTGCAGAGCAGTTTCATTGTTTGCCAGTTGGGCAGGTTGAACCGGGGACAGGGTGGTAGAACGATAATTTTGGTCATACCAGAACAGGATCGCTCCGGCAACACAAGCCGATATCAACACATTCAGGAGCAGGTAGAGAAGGAGATTGCGGCGGCCCATGTCACTCGAATAATAGCACAAAATTTCAGTAAATCAAATAAAAATCCTGTACCGGAATACGGTACAGGATTTGGGAATAAATTGAAACTTTATGGAAGCCTTGTCATTAAGAAATCATCGAAACTAATATTTGCCGAAGCCACATCCTCCCCACTCCAGACGAACAAGGCAACGCCACCATTCGAATACGTATCATCGGCTACCGAATCAACCTGCTGGTCATTGACATACAACGTCAATTCTCCGTTGCCGCAGTCGGCACCGATCCGGTAGGACTCTGCATTCCTGGGGATATTATCAGAATACTGCCATTGGTTGTCATTCGTGAGAAACACATCGCTCGCCGTGGAGGATGTTTCAGCGATCGCGTATTGCCCGGCAGGTGTAATTGCAAAATAATAAAATGAGTCATCCACTTCCTGCTGCTGGCACATGATCCCAAAGGCGGTGGTTGGGTCCGTGTCGTTGTTGATAGCGGTCACTTCCATATGGACGTTCTCATAGTTCTCATCATTGGGAGTGCTCCACACAAACCAATTTTTTGTAAAAACGATCATTTGCAGGGTTTCATTGGCATACTCGATCGAGCTGTCTGCATCCGTGCCGGTGCCCCAGTTGGTAGATGTGAAATCATCTACGAGAATTACATTGTCTGTGGTTTGGGGTGGCACAGTGGCGGTGGCTCCTCCGCCCGTCAGGTTGGTAACCGCCTGGCAGGATAATACTGCCAGAGCAAGGATTGCTACAGTCAAAAGGACATGATTATTGCTTCTCATATTATCTCCTTTGAGAATAAAATTAGTCGCATTTTACCGCTTATATTATCAAGTCGGAGACTTACAAATGAACCTGCAAGTCAAAATTTATAGAGCAATCCCCTGATTGGTTGGTTCTCGGAAGCACGGTTCGTTGGTGGAAATTCTTCATCCACTTATGATGGATTTTTGAGTGCGGGACTCATCGCCAACGCCACCCAATCCCCCATTTGCCGTCTTTCCTTCAATTGCAAGCCCTGAGCCTGTCCCGCTTCGAGGACGCGTCCCTCCTGTTCCTGCAGAATTCCGCTCAAAATGATGGTTCCCTGCCGATCGATCAGGTCCGCCAGTCCGTTTTCGAACAGGCGCACGATGACAGGCGCGAGGATATTCGAAACGACAAGCGGTGCTTTAGCAAAGGCAAACCGCCCTGCCCGGATCTCATCCACCGAGCCCACGCCCAGAATAAATTCCTCCCCAACCCCGTTTGCATCTGCGTTTTCACGCGAGTTCTTTATCGATCCGGCATCGATATCCACCCCCAG
>DATFET010000535.1:0-2926 GCA_035250835.1 Anaerolineales bacterium | reverse complement strand
CCAGTCCCAGCGTTTGATCGCCATCGGTGGGCGGTTTCCAGTGGACGAACGCCTCCCAGATGTTGGGGGCCATCACCACGCTCCCGGCGCTCAGTCCCACGTAGACCGTCTCGCGCAGCGACGGCAAGAGCTCCGCCAGTCCGGACTGCCGCATCCAGTAGCACAGATATAGGGGATCGCCACCGTTCACCAGCAGGATGTCAGTCTCCTTGAGCATGGGGACCCAAAGCTCTTCATCGATGCTGGGCAGCGCGGTGAGCTCCAGCACGCCCAGGGACTTCCAACCCAGCTCGCACATGGGGGTTCTGGGTTCTCGTCCGCTGATGAACCGCCATGCCGCGCCAGGACCGGCCATGCGGTGCCCGTACGCCGCGGTGGGAATGCAGAGGGCGCTGGACTCGGCAATGGGTTTGCCCAGGAGGTCGACCAGCGCGTCGTGGATGCTCGTATTCCTGATGCCAGCGGACGTGAGCAGAAATTTCATGATTCCTCTCCTTGCCGATTGATTGGGGCCGAAAGGCTCCTCCAGCCTTTACTATTCAGGTTAGCAATACTTGCCTTACACTTCTTCATGTCATGCTGAGCGAAGCGAAGCATCTCAACGACTAAAATCGAGACCCTTCGCTGCTGCTCAGGGTGACATGTTGTAAGGGAATTGTGGTTAACCTGAATAGTATGAGGCGGTTGTACAAAGTGCTGCCCAACGGGTCGCGTCGGCGGAGCGCTTCCGAAGGGTGATCTCCCCGTAGAGAGTAGCGGCAGGTTGGTTTCGACAGACTCAACCACCAGATGGGACGAGACTCGCCGTCGAAACGGAAAAAGCGCAAAGCCAGAAAAGCGCAAATTTTAACCTTCTTGATGCTCACCTCTGGACACTGCTGTTAATCGGTGGGCGGCGGCATTTAGATGCAGCGTCGTCTTTTCGTCGCTCACCTTTACCGTATACTCTCATCATGACTGTTGAACTCGATCAAGTTCCCTTCGGGATCGAAAAAGTAAAACATCCGACAGTGCAGCCAACTCGATGTGTTTGAATGTACAATCTCAATGCCGAGTTGCTCTATCCGTTTCTTTTCAGACTCAAAATCATCCAGGGCAATCCTAATTGCAAAATGAGAAAGGGTAGTCAGCTTCGGGTCGATTTGAGGAGATTTATCTCGCGTGAACCAATCTATCCATTTCTCTTCGAAAAGCGCCAGGTGGTCATTCCCTGTCCCGACGGCATAAAATATAATTGTGCCATTGCTATCTATGATTTCTCGTAGAACTTCAAGACCTATCACTTGTTCGTAAAATCTTCTCATCAGATCAAGGTCGTGGACACGCAACGCTATTTCAGCAATTCCTGTAATCGATTGGTTTGGCTTGTTCATGGCTACTCCTTTGAGGGCGATTGGTTTCAACAGCGTTCTTCTTTTTTGGGAAGAATGCTATGGATGAGCATATGCTCTTTCACAACAGACATATCAGAATTGTGCAGAATACTCCTGTTGAACCAGCCGCCTAACGGTTGGCGTTACTGGCGCTGGGGCGGGCTAACGGCTCGCGTCAGTGGACAGGTGGGAGGGTGGATTCTGCCTGTGCGTGCCCGCACGCAGACAGGTCGCCGTCGAAATGGAAAAAAGCCCAAGCCAGAACACTGCTTGAAAAACGCGCCGAAGGGTCCGTCTGCACGTCGCGCAGCAGGGCTGTGTTGGGCTGAAATTGCCTGCTCTCATCACGCTTTCATCGAACTTCAATACCCTTATCCTCCATCTCTAAAGAATACTTCAACGATGGGGCTTCCATTGACCAGATCATCGACAGAGTCAACCTGATCTGTGTACCATTTCGTTTCTGGAGCACTCATCAAATACCGACGATCCTGCGGATCTACAATTTCCACGGCTGTTGCTGGCAGTTCAACGTGTAGAGATTCTTTGAGACAAAATGTAAACTCAGGATGTGCTCTCAGGTTGGCTAACCAGTCCCTCGGAGTGTAGTGACCTCTACCGCCTTTTGCGTTGGGTGTGCCGCAGAGGATAATGCGACCCTGAACATGGCTGAACCAGATTTCAATCCTTCGGGGCAGCCCTGATTTTGCACCCATGGTTATGATATCGATGGTTTGATCGCTGCGCAGAGCATTCTGAATCTCTTCATTCATATCGACCCTGGATTTTCCCTGGCGATCCATCCCGGCTATACGGACTTCAGGACGAGTACTTCCTCACCCAGCATATCCGTGACCTTGACTGCGATCACCGCACCTTTTTTGGCTTCCACGGAATACCTGCCTTCGACCAGGTCATTCTTCCGCTCCGGGACATCTGCCAGCGTAATGTTGAAGACTGCCCCATCATAGTTTGAATCGATCATAATGCTGTCTACCATCGAGCGCCAGTCGCTGACCTGCGGGCTGAAGAGCGGATTCCCTTTATTTTGCTGGCTCAGGCGTTCCAGGATGGTGGGGGAGATGAAGTCGTCGATGCTGATCTCGACCTGTAGACTCTGGAGTCCGGGAGCCTGCTCCCGCTTCTTCGACGGCAAGCCGTCGGACTCCAGAATTCGGAAGGAGACCCTTGCCTGGGCAGGCTCGTGGGTGAAGAAGCCGCCGTATTTGGGATCGGAGCGCAGCTCGATGACTTCGATTCTATTGGGAATGCTGCCCTGCCTGCGCAGCTTGTTCCACTCGTCCAGCCAGGCTTCAATGGCATATTCCTTGCCCAAACCGACTACGACAATATCGCGTTCTTCCTCGGGGCGGTGGTTGAGCTCCTTCCTGACTTCTTCCAAATCCAGCGGGGTGATGGGATGGTTGAACGGCGCCATCCTGACCAGTTTCTTCCCCAATGTGCCATCGAAGAAGGCATCGGTCTTCGTGCGGGTCATACCGAGGTGCTCGACCGCCAGGTTGAAGGCTTCGTTGTGCTGGATCTGCAGATCG
>DATFET010000510.1:0-6183 GCA_035250835.1 Anaerolineales bacterium | reverse complement strand
CCAGTGAAGAATGCCTGCTGTACTCTGAAATCAAATGTCCCTGATCCTCACACCACTAAAGCATATTCCCCTCATCCGCCGCGGCGACAACCTGACAGAACTTGTCTTCTCGGCTCTCGAGAAGAATCACATCGTCATCGAAGATGGGGATATTCTGGTCTTCGCCCAAAAGATCATTTCCAAAGCGGAGGGTCGTACCGTGAATTTGGCTGCCGTCACGCCTTCAACCCGCGCCATTGAGCTGGGCAGACAAGTCGATAAGGATCCCCGTCTCGTCGAGCTTATTCTATGTGAGAGCAATGAAGTGCTGCGCACGCGCCCGGGCACGATTATTGTGGAACATAAACTGGGTTTCATATGCGCGAATGCAGGCATCGACCACTCTAATGTAGGCTCACCTCTCGCTGAGGTTGAGGGATCGGAGGCAGGCTCAGAAGAGTGGGTGCTGCTCCTCCCCAAAGACCCGGACAGTTCCGCGGAAAGGCTTCGCAGCGAAATCCAACTTAAAACCGGCAATCAGACGGGAGTCCTGATCATCGACTCACATGGGCGCGCCTGGCGGAATGGGACGGTCGGTTCCGCAATCGGGCTGGCTGGCATGCCCGGCCTTCAGGACCTGCGCGGCCGGCCGGACCTCTTCGATTTCACACTCCGCATCACCCAGATCGGCGCGGCGGATGAGCTTGCCGCAGCCGCCTCCCTGGTTATGGGCCAGGCTACGGAAGGCACTCCTGTTGTCCACGTGCGTGGATTCCCATATCCATTGAGAGAAGGCTCGCTCAGAGAATTGATCCGCCCAAAAGATCAGGATCTCTTTCGCTAGGGGTTGGTGGGTCAAGGTTTGCAACGAATTCATCCGGGAGTGTGGTTGAGCCAATCGAGGACATCGCGACCGGTCCATTGCCAGTCGACAGGATGTGCGTACCCTTGTAGGAGAATCCCACGAAAAAATGGGGATATATTAAAGTGACCGCCCTTATGAGAGACGATGGAAAATCGGTGCGTATTTATCTCAAGAGCAATGCGGCTCCTTCAGAGTCCACGCATCTGCCTCCTTATGAAAAGAAGATAGGTCAGCGACAAATTATTGACTTTTGCGTGAATATCTCCACCAGAGCAGTCCACCGATCAGGACCGTGGTCACACCCAGGAGTAGACTCAGTCCAAGGCTGCGCGGAGATCCTGCCGCGCTGACAGGAGGAGTCCCCGTTGTCACAAGTGGAGTGAAGGTCGGACTGGGAGATGACGCGATCATTGTTGGGCTTGGTGTGGAGGTCTGCACAGCGGTTGGCGTTGCAGGCGGAGTCACGCGCAGGAGCAATTTTTGTTGCGGGCGGATGATGGAGGCAGCATTCAGTGCATTCCAGGACATCAGATCCGCAAGTGGAACGTCATACAAGCCTGCGATCCACGAGAGCGTTTCGCCGCTCCGCACGGTATGATAGTAGTTGCCGTCTGCTTCAGGAGTAAGCTTCTGGATGTTACTCAGCGTCGGGCTGGGGGTGACATGGCCCGGATCGATCACGAGCTTCTGCCCAACCTGCAGGGGCCAATCCGCCTGCCATCCGTTCATTGCCAGGATGCGGTCAACGGGGACAGCATAGGCGTCTGAGATGGTGATTAGCGCCTGATACGGCTGCACTTCATGGACGATCCTGCCATCCGCATCTGGCGCCACAGGCACGATCATGCCAAAGGGAGTCGGCGTGGCATAGCCTTCCGTGTTCTCGTTCGGGATAAATAAGCGCTGCCCGGCTCGCAGCGGCACATTACGGGACAGGTTGTTCCAAACCTCCAGGTCGCGGATAGTGATCTGGTAGGCAATCGCGATCGACCAGAAGGATTGCCCCGCCTGAACATCGTGGTAGGTCCTGCCGTCTGTATCCGCTGTAGCGATCTTTACCGGAATGATCAACTGCGATACCGGATTCGGAACGGCGCCTGCCTGAGGCGTGCCGCCCGGGGACACGGTTGAGCTGCCGCACTCCTGACCGGACACATACGCGGCCTGCAGGATGTAATAGATCCTGCCATCGGCTGTCTGAGCCGCACCCGCTCCCACAGTGCAATAAGCTGCATTGACCGCCGGGCGCATGTGGTCGGGGTCAGCCCAGGCAGCCATGATCTCATCGATGCCCATGCCTCCGCCGCTCACAGCAAAGTTCTCCGTCGCCCACACGGTGCCGCCGTTGCCATAGCCGGCCGCAGCCAGCCGCCCGCGCACATCGCCGATGTGCCAGGACATATTGTTGGCTGCCATCGTCGCCGCTGTCGACTGGGCAACTGCATTCACGATGGGATCTTCAATGAGAGGCGGAAGTCCATACGAAACGCGCAGCGTGTTCATCGCAAGGATCAATTCATAGGCGCTGGCCTGGCTGGATGGAGCAGGCTGGATCTCATCAGCCTGAACAGCTTGCGGGCGATGGAACGCTCCAATTCCGAACATGAGGAGCAAAAAGCAGCCAAAGAAACGTAGGAAATGCATGCGGTAATTATACAAGCCATCTGGAAAACGATTCCCACAAAAATTAATGATAGGCCTCTCACCCCACACTGACCTGCCTTACCACGTGCACAAAAGGCGCGCAAGCAAAATCAGCGTGCCTTCTCATTAGCTTCAAGAATTTGAATAATAGCAAGCATAACGGCATCCATATTGTTTATCACATCGTTATTCCAAAAGCGGATCACTCGATAACCCAGCGATTCCAAATATTTCGTTCTCTCTTCATCGTACTCTTCCTGTACCAAATGCTGACTGCCGTCCAACTCAACAATCAATTTGGCATTAGGAGAGCAAAAATCAGGGATGTAATTTCCAACGGCGTGCTGTCTGCGGAATGTGACTCCCAACTGGTCGTCTCGAATCCGTGACCAGAGTTTGCGCTCCGCGGGAGTGGATTCTTTTCGGAGTTCGATGGCTTTATGTTTTGTTTTGGGATTGCTTCGTTTTGGGCGTGGCATTTTGCCCCCTCCGTGCTCCCCCATTTTCGTCTCGCTGTTCGTGGCGAGGCGCAAATGGGGGAGAGACAATGTCAACTTGGGCATAAAAAGAAATATTCATTCATACTTCCTGTTCCCCTTCCCCAAATTCCGTGCTCTTTGGCATTTGGGGAAGGACGGGATGGGGCAATTATGCAAAAATCTCCGCTAACAAAGACTCAAACAACCCCTTCACACCTGCTCCGTCATTCTTTGACGGTTTGCCTCTCCATCTTATCAATAGACTCTATCGGAAATAAGGTGACAGTCACTTTAAAAATTCATCCGAAGTGACTGTCACCTGTTATTACCAATAATGTCTAATTAAAATAACCCAACTCTTCAAGCCTTCTATGAGCTTCAGCGATCTCTGCATCAGTGAACAAAGGCTTGAATCGTTCTTGAACAACAAACGCTTCCATGGATTGATGTAGCTGTTTCATTTCCCAAAGTTTCATCAAACCTTCTTGTATGCCTGGTTTGGCCAATAACCTCTTAGCGGTTTCAACGCCGTGATATTCATCAAGCATCCGTTTGAAGTAAGTAGCAAAATAATCATGGTCTTTTGCATTTTCGTAAACGCCGATCATGGCATGATGAAATTGCTCTTCTAAAGTAGTCATCAGGCGCTTCCTCGAAAACTTTGACTCAACAATGACTCAAAAAGGTTCTCAACCTGCATCTCCGCCTCCGATATCCTCCCCCGTCGCGCAGCATCCCCGAAGCCGAGGGACAGCGACTCGATGTCTCGACAGGCTCGAGACGACGCCCGCGCCGCCGCGCCCGCCGCGAAGCGTCCCCGAAACGTAGCGCAGGGGGCAAACTACATGTGACCCAGCATATACTCAGACAGACTTGCACTGAGCCGGGTCAAAGTGCCGCCCTGCCGAAGGTACTGATTCCGCTCCGCGTCCGCGATCTTTATCTGGTCGATAATCCTATATTTTGAGCTGTTTCGACCGTTCACGTAAAGCAACCAGTAATCTATCCTTGTCAACATCCCAATCGAGTACTTGATATTTTTTGATCTCAGTGGGATATTTGCTGTCATCTAATCTTAAGGGAATCATGTATGTATCATCAGGTCCGATTTGTTCCGCTTTTTCTAAAGCTGTTCTTAGCTCTTTGTATAAAGTTTCTTTCTTTTTCAGTCTTTCTATTGAATTGCTTGAAAGACAAAAGACAAAGCTAGTGGATGACTCTAAAGCCTTGAATATCTTATAGTCCCATTCATTGCCACCCATTATTTCATGTATATCCATCCACGGCTCCAAATTCTCGTATTTTAGGAAGTAGTAAACGCCCTGTACTGTCAACCTGTCTTTGCTTGCGTAGCTAATGAAGGTCAATAGGTCGGGTATCGTTTTCAATGCTAGAAATCCGGCCAATTTGAATTCAGGTAACAATGACTGTATGTTTTCTGGGATGGAGACGGCGAAATTCTTTATGCCAAGTAGCAGGCTTGTACTGCCAGGTCTTAGTCCAAGGATAACAATATTCTCTGGTGAGACTTCAAGCACCAATGCCAGAGAATTCTTGAAGGATGTGATTAACTGCTCGGTAACTTCTTCAAACTCAATATTAAGTGTAAAGACATGAAAGGAAACGATGTCTTCACTGAAATAAGTGAAGCTGGCTTCTTTGTTGTCTTTGTATTTTCTAAAGCTCTTAATCAGTTCCTCAAATGACTTGGGCGAATACTTTTCGAAATCTTCCTGCTCGACAAAAACAAAGTTGAAATAGTATTTGTTCTGTGCGGCGTTGATGTCTTCGCACCACTTTTTTAGTCTCTCCATCTTTATCGGAACATCCAAATCTTCTTCGCCTTTGGTTTCGACAATCCAAATTTCCCTCGGACTGGTCTTGACAACAAAGTCAGGGTAGTAATTTGAAATATCGCCGTGAGCGTTGACATAGTCGATCCTGAAATTCACAGCAAAATAATTCTTAGTATAAGAAATAACATCCTGACATCTTTCAAGAAAAGAAGCAAAAAGTAATTCAAGATGACTATCTCCAACAACCTTGTTGAAGACGCTTTTTTGTGGAAGCAGAAAACCTTGATCCTTGACAACGAATGGACGGGTCTTCCTGAGCTGGATGTAATCGCGGATTTCGGCAATGCCCTTATCTTGAATTGTAAGTTCATTGATTTTCTTTTTGAACGTCTCGATAACTGTTTTCGTGGCTTCGAGTTCGGATAAATTACGAATAGTATTTAGGTTGTCGATTTCCACAACAGCTGTAAAGAGATGGTGGGAAATAAATTCTTTGACCTTGCCATACAGCACATCATATCCGCTGACAAGACGAAGGTCTTTCATAATGACTTGCGTAAAATAGCCGATAACGCTTCGGTAATCGGTTACGGCATTCGAGTCGAGTTCGGTTATGTGATTGATTTCGCCTGTGGTTATGTCTTTGAAAATGATCTCGCGTAATTGAGACTCTGAGAACCGTTTATATTCGACTTTTTTATGATCGAATGATGCAGGATTGAGTTCCTCAAGGCGTTTGTATTCACGGTAGACACGAGGAGTCAGTATAGGAACTTCAATGTCAAGTTCACCCACATCCTTCTTGACATTCTCATTATCCACCTCGATGACCATGGGACCATTGGGTTTTGTGTCTTTGCCCATCGGGCGACGTTCAAGAAGCACGCCTTCGCTCTTTATAGATTCTACGAAATCCATAAAAGCGTCTGTCCCGACAACACTGACATATTCAACAGCGTCTGTGCCCACATACATACGACGCAATCCACGACCGAGAGTTTGTTCGGGAAGGATATTGCTTTTGGATGCATATGGGCGTAAACCAACAATGGTGGTCACATTACGAACATCCCAACCTTCTTTGAGCATCAACACAGACACAATGGCTTTGTATGGACTATTCCATGTGTCGATTTGATTGGACTGCTTGCGGAGCTTCTCCAGTTCCTCCTTGCTTTTCTTGGAATCGGATTCGGAGATTTCTCCATTGTTGTTGGTGTGAATGACCAGCACAGCATCCTTGAATTCCGGATAGGTCTGTTCGAGATATTCGCCCACATCGTCACAATTCTTGGTGTCGTCAGTCATGATAAAGAGCACGGCCTTTTTGCCGAGTTTCTCATGGTCGAGGTTGACCTTACGCCATTCCTCCACACCAAGATGAATGTAATCGGAGTATCTTTCAGTAAACTTGGAACTC
>DATFET010000495.1:0-11542 GCA_035250835.1 Anaerolineales bacterium | reverse complement strand
GAATTCGTTCAGGTCACCGTCCAGGACGGCCTGGGTGTTGCCTGTCTCGTGATCGGTGCGATGATCCTTGACCATCTGGTACGGATGCAGAACATAAGAGCGTATCTGGCTGCCCCATTCCGCTTTGGTGTACTCCCCGCGCAGGACTGCGCGCTCCTCCTCTTTTTCAGCCTGCTTCAATTCAAGTAACCGCGCCCGTAGAATCCGCATGGCAAACTCGCGGTTCTGGGTCTGGGAGCGCTCGTTCTGACAGGTGACGACAATGCCGGTCGGGATATGGGTGATGCGCACGGCCGTCGCATTTTTCTGCACGTTCTGCCCTCCTGCGCCAGACGAGCGGAACACATCCACTTTGAGGTCGGCCGCGTCGATCTCGATGTCAGCCTCACCCATCGCGACCTGGGGCAGGACCTCCACCAGGGCAAATGAGGTATGCCTGCGGTGCGCAGCGTCGAACGGCGACAACCTGACGAGGCGGTGCACACCCTTTTCGGGGCGCAGATAGCCAAAAGCGTATTCACCATCAACTGCTATCGTAACACTCTTAATTCCCGCCTCCTCACCTTCGGTGATATCAAGAATCTCTGTTTCATAACCCTGCGCCTCTGCCCAGCGTAAGTACATGCGCTCAAGCATGGCCGCCCAATCCTGTGAATCGGTTCCGCCTGCGCCTGCATGGATGGCAAGAATGGCAGAGTCGTGGTCATATGTGCCGGAGAGCATGGCAGTGAAAGTGCGCTTCTCCAATTCTGTCTCAATAGCAGAGATTTCCGTCTCGAGCTCCGGACGCATGCTTTCATCATCCAGCTGCGCGAGCTCGATAGCATCGCGGACTCGGCGCGAGAAAGTAGTCCACGACTCCACCTCGGTTTTCAAGGTATTGTATTGTTTCATTACCTGCTGGGCCTGGGATGGACTCCCCCAAAAATCAGGCGCTTCGATATCCTTTTCGAGCTCAGACAACTTTTGTTCCCTGGAGGGAAAGTCAAAGACGCTCCAGTAGCTGGTTGATCAATTCCTGTGAGGGTTTCAGTCGATTGACAAGGTCCTGCATAATTCCTCCGAAGATATTAGGAGCCGACAATTCCCAGGACAAATGCATCCGGGTCAAACGGGATGAGGTCATCCGGCTTCTCGCCGAGACCTACGTACAAGATCGGAAGCCGCAGCTCGCGCTGAATTGCAAATGCCATGCCGCCGCGTGCGGATGAATCCAACTTGGAGAGGATCACACCGGTCACACCGACGGCTTCCTGGAACGCCTTAGCTTGTTGGAGTGCATTCTGCCCGGTTGTGGCATCCAGTACCAGCCAGACGGCATGGGGCGCGCCCGGGAGAGCTTTGCCGATCACGCGGTTGACCTTCTTCAACTCTTCCATCAAATTGAAACGGGTATGCAGACGTCCGGCAGTGTCGACAATGACCAGGTCGACCTGGCGGGCAGCCCCTGACTGCACAGCATTGAATGCTACTGCGCCGGGATCCGATTCAGGCGCGCCCGAGACGACATCTGCGCCAAGCCGGTCACCCCACACCTGGAGCTGGTCCACGGCCGCGGCCCGGAAGGTATCCGCCGCGCCGAATAGCAGGGTCTTCCCTTCCGAGTGGAACCGCTGGGCAAGCTTGGCAATCGTGGTCGTCTTGCCGGAGCCGTTGACTCCCACGACCATAATGACAGAAGGCTTGTTCGCCCATTTGACAGGAGAGGCTTTATCCAGTCGCAAACGGAGTTCAGCCTGGAGCGCCTCCCAAAGCTCCTCGGAGCGGGTCAGCCCCTGGTCCCGAACGAGGCGCTTCATGGAGTCCAATATCTCACCCGTAGTCTCGATCCCCAGATCTGCCTGGATGAGCAGCGCTTCCAGGTCGTCCCAGGTTTCCTGGGTGATTTCAGTGGCTCCAAACAGAGTCGCAAGCTGCCCAAATGCTGTCTTGCTTGTTTTCGCCAGCCCACTCCTCCACTTGGAAATCAGGTCGGTCATGACGGGCGATTATATCATGTGCCAATATGTGTTATACTCATTTTTCGATTGAGGGCAAATTCAACTTTCTGATTGCCATCTTAATGATCTAAAGGTAGAAACAAAAAGGTTATTTGACCATGACCACTGAACCGATTCATGTTACCGATGCCGCCTTCGAAAAAACAGTTCTCCAGTCATCCATCCCGGTGATCGTTGATTTTTGGGCGCCATGGTGCAATCCATGCAAAATGGTTGCCCCCATTCTGGATAAGCTTGCAAATGAATATGAAGGCAAGATCCTGGTCGCGAAAGTGAACACGGACGAGAACCCTGAATGGATGATGAAGTATGGCATTCAGGGAATCCCAACCATGTTATTTGTTGCAAACGGAAAGATCGTTCACCGCCAGGTTGGCGCGCTGCCCGAGCGCATGCTCCGCGACGTTGTGACCCAGTTCATGGAGGTCGTGAGCCAGTCGTAGCCTGCAGGAGAGCGAAATGAAGAAAGTCGCTTTCGCCATAGCTGTGCTTGTTTTCATCGCAGCCTGTCTGCCCCTGACACCTGTACCCAGTCCCAGTCCAGTAGTGGATACTGCTGCGACTGCGCAGGCAAATCTGCAGACAGCCATCGTTCAGACGCTTATGGCACAGCCCACAAGCACATCTGCTCCGTCTGATACCCTGGCAGCGCCGACCTTCACCCTCGAAGTCACGCCCTCCCCTACTGAAACCGCGACGGCAGCTGTTGAGCTGACAAGTACAATGCCTACCGGTACCTTCGAAGTAGTCACGAGTACAGATTTACCGGCGACACTTCCTGTGGCTCCGGGGACTGCAACCCTGACGCCTGGTGTACTGACCTATGGGACACTGCCTCCCGCGGTCCCATTCTCGCATGTAACACTGATCAATCGGGCAAGAACACAGGCTTATATTTCACTGCAGGTTGTAACCGCGGAAGGCGGTCCTGCAATACTTGAGTATCAAGTCCACGGAAGAATCAAAATCGATGCACCGATAGGGCATTATCTGTATGTAGCCTGGGTTGGCGGAAGGAAAATGGTTGGAGAGTTCAGGCTTCATCAGGATGAAGACCTTGAGATACTTCTCTACCGCGATAAAGTTGTTGTCAGATAACAGGAACATAAACATATGAAACGCAACGTACTGACTTTGGGGATGCTGTTGATTCTTTTGACAAGCGCCTGCGCGCCCGAGGCTACTGCAACAGCCGATCCGCTCGACGTTCAACATACCGCGGAAGCCGCCGCATTTACCGTGGTTGCAGAAACTCAGGCTGCGAACCCAACCAATACGCCGATCCCGCCCACAGCGACAGAGAGTCCGACGCCCACCTCCATTCCACTGCCGACAGGCGACCCTGCACTCGGCACCGCAACAGGCCTGCCTACGATTGCCCCAACATCCGCATCACAGCAATCCTCGGGCTCGTCGCAGGATGACTGCAATAAACCCTTGACCGGCTGGGATGGACCCACAGCCAATTTTGTGATCGCAAATGAGACCCGGCCTGAGGGAAAGCTGGTGCTGTCGCTCTATGTAGTGACTCCGCGCGGGGAATGCGGTTATCTGACCGATCTTTCCTCCGGCCCGCTGGGGATGTATAGTGCCGGTGCCTTTGTGGACGGCGACAAAGACTTTAAAGTTTTCGGGGGGTTTCAAATCCAGGAGGGAAATTGGAAAATTGTTGTACGAAATGACAAAATCCTTGCCCTGGGAGGCTGTTACCCCAATTGCTAGCAATATGGAGTCTTCGATCCATGAAAAAGTTCAAAATCCTGCTTATATTTTCCGTGATTGCAATGCTGGTCGGTGCCTGCGGCGCCGAGCCTGTCCCAACTATGAGTGCTGCTGATGTGCAATCCACTGCGGTTGCCGCGGCTTTTACCCTGGTTGCCCAAACCCAGGCAGCGATGCCCACTGCAACACCTCTGCCTCCCACGAATACTCCCACTGCTACGTCCCTGCCAACGGATACGCCGGCCTCATTACCGACAGTGGCAGGCTCAGCAACCGTTGCTGCGGTAAGCGGAGGAGCGAGTGGCGCCGCGACTGTCGATCCCTGCTCTACCAGAGTCCTTTCGGATCCGCAGGGTAGAGACACAATCATCAGAATTGTGAACACAACAAACGTGGCTGCAACTGTTTCCATATACCTCAACGAGACAGCCAGTCATGGAGCGTGTGGCTACAGAGGCTACACTCTTAGCAAGAACAATGATGTAGTCATTACTGATCTGGTCCAGGGTTGTTACAACCTTTGGGCATGGAGTGATGATCCCAGAGGAAAATTTAATTCCAGCGGCTATGGCTGCATCAACAACTCGGATAAGTGGACTTTTGAGATTAGCTCGGGTTCGATCAAATTTGTAGGACCCTAGGGACTCTCAAATAACAAAAGAGGCGAGTGACATCAACTCGCCTCTTTCATTTAAGGCGGGCTTCGACGTAGAAATCTTTTTGAGTGAGTACTATTCTGTCTGAGCCTATGATGAGCTGCCTGGAGAATTTGATTCCTGGCAAATGGACGCGATCCGCGCGTTGGTCAGCCGAATCAAGTCGGCAGCGGCCAATTTGATATTCAGTCCGCGCTGTCCGCCTGAAATATGGATTTCAGAATGAACTTGTGCGGATGAATCGATCACCACTTGAAAGCCTTTGTTGAGCAGCGCAAGCGGAGAGATGCCGCCAGCCTGCAGCCCGGTCAACTGCTCGGCAGCGCGTTCGGTCGGCAGATGGACCTTTTTCTCCCCTAAAGCCGCAGCGAGCAATTTCAGATCCACATTCCATGGACCCGGAACCATCGCCAGAATCGGCTTTTTGGGTTTCTCGCGGGTTACGACGATCGTTTTGAAGACTGTCTCAGGCGGAACATTAAGGAACATGGCGGTTTCGAGTGCTCCCAGCTTTTCGGCAGGGGTTTCATAGGCCTGGTAATTGACCTTGCGGGAATCCAGGAAACGGGTAACGTTATTCACAACAGGCATCATTGTTTTCCTGTTTGGGAATGGTCTTGGGAAGTTCCTTCTTTTATAAGGATCTCATGCTCAGAACAATTTTGTCGCACGGAGAGTGCTTAACATCAGATACATCATGTCATTCTCCCAAAGGACACACCTGCACCCACCGCAGGCCGTCTCGCCCCGTGGGCTCGCCGAAGGTACTGGGTGTACTTCCAGTGCGGCCCGAACGGGGTGCGGTGTCGGGACGATGTGACCGAGTGACGCCTCGCGCTGATATCATACCCGCAGGGTAGCGGAGGGCAAAGCCCGAAGGCGAAGCGGAGCATCACGACCAAAGAATCCCTGTGTGTTTGAGCCTTTTGGCTCTCCAAAAGGCACGCTCATCCCCGACTCTGGCTCACGTAGTAAAATACTCCCCATGAAGCAGTCCGTTAAAGCCATCCCACTCGAAAGATTGTTGGAGCAGCTGCCAGACAATTACACTCTCGCCGACCGCGAGCTGATCCAGCGCGCCTATCGAGTGGCCGAGGAAGCCCATCGAGAGCAGAAGCGCCATTCCGGTGAGCCATATATCAACCATTGTCTGGCGGTCGCCAGCATTCTGGCCGACCTGCGCGTCCCACCCGAAGTCGCGGCTGCGGGATTGCTCCACGATACCGTTGAAGATACCACGGTGACGCTGAATGATATCCGCCGGGATTTCGGCGGGACGATCGCCAGCCTCGTCGACGGGGTGACCAAGCTGACGAACCTCCCCCGCGTCTCGCGGGATGACCAGCATGCCGAATCGTCAAATGGGAAGGAATCTCTCGACTCTGCGCTGCCTGGCAACAACGGCAATCATGGAAGCACGCCGCTCGGGAGAAAACAGGACCTTGTCTCTGAGACGCTGCGGAAAACATTCCTGGCGATGGGCGACGACGTCCGCGTCGTACTCATCAAGCTGGCAGACCGGCTGCACAATATGCGCACCCTCGGCGCCATGCCCGAGCACAAACGCAAGCGGATCGCTAAGGAAACGCTGGAAATTTTTGCCCCGCTCGCCAACCGTCTCGGCATCTGGCAGATCAAATGGGAGTTGGAGGATCTGGGTTTCCGCTACCTGAACCCGGAAAAATACAGGGAAATTGCCGAGCAGATCCAGGAGCGGCGCCCGGATCGTGAAATGCAGATCGAGTCGATCAAGGAAAAACTCATCGATCTGCTGGCAAGCAACAACATCAAAGCCGAGATCAGCGGGCGTCCCAAGCATATCTATTCCATTTATAAGAAGATGACCGAGAAAGGTAAGCCTTTCGACCTGGTGCGGGATGTCCGCGCGGTACGCCTGATCGTCCAGGATGTGCCGTCCTGTTATGCCGCCCTGGGTGTGATCCACACCCACTGGCGCCCGATCCCAGGCGAGTTCGACGATTACATCGCTGCGCCGAAGGACAACTTCTACCAGTCTCTGCATACCGCAGTCATCTACGAGGATAAGCGCCCTCTGGAAGTACAGATCCGCACGGCGGAAATGCATCAGAATGCCGAATACGGCATCGCTGCGCACTGGCGCTATAAGGAAGGAACACACCGCGATAAATCCTACGAGCAGCGCATCAACTGGCTGCGCAACATGATGGAGTGGCGCTCGGATGTGAACGACGCCCAGGAATTCGTCGAAGGTATGAAGTCCGATGTCTTCAAGGACCGCGTATACATCTTCACACCGCGCGGCGACATCATCGACCTTGCAGCCGGATCCACGCCAATCGACTTTGCCTACCACGTCCACACCGATATTGGGCACCGCTGTCGCGGCGCAAGAGTTAACGGGAAACTTGTCCCGTTGTATCAGGAACTGAAAACCGGCGACCAGGTCGAGATCCTGACCGCGAAGCGAGGAGGTCCGAGCCGTGACTGGTTGAATTCGAATCTGGGTCTGGTCAAAACACAGCGCGCCCGTTCCAAGATCAAAGCCTGGTTCAAGAAACAGGAGGATGAGCAAAACCTGGCGCAGGGTCGCGCCACGCTCGAGCGGGAAATCCAGAGACTAGGAATTACCGTCATTAATTACGAGAAGATGGCGCGTGAGCTGGGGTTCAAAGTTCCAGAGGATATGTATATCGCGCTCGGGAACGGCGATCTCTCGGTCAACAGAATCATCCGCCAGCTTGCTGAGATCGAGAAATCACCCGATATCCTGGCCATCACAACCCAGAGTCCGGAAGCGAAACAACCCACAGATGCAGTCGAAGTGGTCGGCTTGAAAGGTCTGCTTTCGACGATGGCAAAATGCTGCAACCCGATGCCGGGCGATCAAATCGTCGGTTACATTACGCGGGGACGCGGCGCGACCATCCATCGGCAGGACTGCCCAAATGTCTTGCACCGCAAGGACAAGGAACGCTTTTTGCAGGTGGACTGGGGGAAAGTAGAGCATACTTTCCCGGTGCCCGTCACGGTCAAGGCCTATGACCGCCAGGGACTGATGGGAGATATATCCACGCTTCTGCAAAACGAAGGAGTGAACATCGCCGACGTTTCGGTGAACATCAACCGCAGCCTTGCAGATCTTAAACTCGTGATCGAGGTGCGCGACATCGCCCAGCTCAGCCGCATCCTGACCCGCATCGAAAGCCTGCCAAACGTGCTGGAGGCAGCCCGCACCAAACCTGGTTAAAAGCATTCAATTTTCCTTGAATTTTTGATACGTGGGGTATAATCGCCGCCTTGAGACACCATGTCACTGCTCAGCGTAAACGAAGCGCGTGAGCGCATCCTCTCAAAGTTCCAGCCTGTCAAAACCGAAATACTGCCGCTGGCGGCTTCGTCGAACCGCGTCCTCGCACAGGATGTGGGCGCGGCGGTCGACCTGCCCCTCTTCGATAACTCGTCGATGGATGGGTTTGCCGTGCACGCCGCAGATGTGACCGATGCCGCGCCCGCTTCACCGCGCAGACTGCGCGTGGTCGCCGATATCCCGGCTGGCACCTCCCCGACAGTTTCACTCGAGGCGGGAGAAGCCGCGCGGATCATGACCGGCGCGCAAATGCCAGCCGGTGCAGATGCCGTTGTGCAGGTGGAAAACACCGATTTTGAGGTCCGCGATGCAGGTACAGCGGCTCCCGAGGCTGTCGCAATTAACAATCCTGCTCTACCAGGGGAAAATGTGCGGCGGCGCGGCACGGACCTTCAGACCGGGGATATCGTCCTGCGGACAGGCCGGCAGCTCAAGCCGCAGGACCTGGGCCTGCTGGCGATGCTTGGCGTTTCGTCTGTGACGGTGTACCGAAAACCCAGGATCGCCCTGCTCTCCTCAGGCGACGAGCTGATCGAGCCCGATGCTCCTCTGGTAAGCGGCAAGATACGGGATTCGAATTCCTATACCCTGGCGGCGCTGATCGAGAGCTGGGGCGCCGAGGCAGTGCGGCTCGGTATTGCCCGGGACAACTTTGAATCGGTCAGCACCCTGTTCGACCGGGCGCTTTCGCTGCGAGTGGACCTGATCCTGTCGTCTGCCGGTGTAAGCGTGGGCGCGTTCGATTATGTCAAGGAAGTGATCGAAGCCAACGGCAAAATGGACTTCTGGCGCGTCAATATGCGTCCAGGGAAACCTGTTGCCTTTGGGGAATACAAAGGCATTCCTGTCATCGGCTTGCCGGGCAACCCCGTCTCAGCGTACGTGGCTTTCGAGGTTTTCGTACGCCCGCTGATTCAGAAGCTGGGTGGATCTTCGCAAGCCGGCAGGCAGACCGTCCGCGTGCGGAGCGAGGAAGCGATCGAGTCTGATGGGCGGGAGAGCTATTTGCGAGGCGAAGTCCGTGAAGTGGATGGCGCCCTGGTCGCCCGTCTGACAGGTCATCAAGGCTCCGGCAATCTCTATTCACTGGTACAGGCAAATGCTTTACTTATTATCCCCGCTGGTGTAAAATGCGTGCCTGCTGGTCAGGAAATCGACGCCTGGATACTTTGAGGAACCATGGATAAACGCCTACGACAGATCACCCTTGTGCTGGCAATCCTCGGCTTGCTCGTTTCGATTTATATGACTGTCTACAAATACACCAATAATGAAGCCATGTGTATCGGCTCAAGTGGGTGTTCGGAGGTGAATGCCAGCCGTTACTCCGAGATTAATGGGATTCCGGTAGCCCTGCTGGGAGTGATCGGCTACACTGTCATTCTTGCACTGCTATTCCTCGAACAAAGACCCGGCTTCTTCCAGCAGTATGGAACGATGCTGCTGTTTGGTGTTTCGCTGATCGGGTTTCTCTTCACACTCTATTTGATCTATCTTGAAATTGCCCTCATTAAAGCCTATTGTCCATTCTGTCTAACTTCGCAAGCTGTGATGACTGTCATATTTATTATTTCAGTAGTACGACTGGCAAGACAACCCTGATTTGAGGAGGATTTGAATGCCCCGCATTAAATGTCATTACATTGATTGTGTGTTTCTGGATGAAGGTTATTGCAGCGCCGCCGCGATAGAGCTCGACCCCGATACCGGCTGCGCTACCTATTCCCCGAGTGATGAGGCGAAGGCAGGGGAGGAGTGGGAAGAGGAGGAAGAAGAGTGGGAGGAAGATGAAGCTGAAGATGAAGATGACGAATTATGGGATGAAGAAGAGGATGAGTTTTAACCTGTGATCCTGGTTTCTAACTCATTATAAAGAGCCTTCCATGCTGAGAAGGCTCTTTTATTTCTTCCATTCGAATACTGGGAATTCCTGTACTCGTGTCAATCGTCGTACCTCTGTAATCGCCGCCGCACCCTTCGGGCACTGCCGCTTTGCGGCGTTCGCGAGGGACGGCGGCGTGAGCGAGTTTTTCACAAGAAACTATGCCAATCGTCCGGAAGGTTCGTGAAGCGATACAGTAATATTCCTGCCGCCACGGCGAGATTTAGAGAACTGATCCTGCCCATCATAGGTATGGAAACTGTCACATCACACTCCCGCGTCTGTTCGTCTGAGAGTCCTTTTTGCTCATTACCCAGCACCAGCACCCAGGGCAGGGCAGGCGCGAATGTCTGGAATTCCACATCGCCGCGCGCAGACGAGCCGATCAACTGGAATTTCTCCCGTCGCGCCCATTCCAGGAATTCGTGGAAGGACGCCTGGATGACCGGTTTCCAGAAGATCGTCCCCATACTCGAGCGGACCACAGCCGGATGATACAGCTCCACGCTGCCGCGCGTCCCAGCGCCGGGATCGAGCAGGAAGAGCGCATCCGCGCCGACCGCTTCCATGGTGCGGAGAATTGTCCCCACATTGCCTGGGTCCTGCGGGGAGACAAGCGCTACGCATCTTGCCTTTGCCATCGCAGGCGGCGGGAGTTGAAAAGAATCAAGGTTGATCTTCCTCTGATGCACGAGGGCAATGAGACCCTGCGGATTTTCCTTGTCAGCCAGCGATTCCATCACTTGCACGGAAACAGGCTGAGGCTTGATAGAGAGCCGGCTGATCAGATCGCGGGCAAACTCGCTGGTGAGCAGCTGCGGCGCGTAGAGCACAGACTCCAGGTCCCACCCGGCTGCGACCGCTTCGCCAACATGATGTATCCCCTCCACGAGGAACAATCCGCTTTCAGCGCGTGCCTTCTTCTGATGGAGTGCGCGCGCCTGCTTGATGAGCGGATTACTGAGACTTGTGATGATCGGCTTATCCATGTGCCACCATAATAATAGGTGACAGTCACTTCGGATGACTGATTAAAGTGACTGTCACCTTATTCCCGATGCCCGATTTTGGCTCTGATTACTCACCAGCCACGACAGTCAATTTTCCTACCATCCCCGCCTGGACGTGCCCCGGGATATGACAGATGACTTCATATTCACCAGCTTCAGACGGTGCAGTGAATGTGGTGTCGCTAGACCCGCCGGGTTGTAGTTCAACCTCCCAGTATACGTTCGGTTGATCCTCCTCATTGTATTCCGTGCCAGCACTCTGACCCAGGTTCATAATGACAAAACTGTGCACCACTGCGCCATTGTTGGTGCTGTGAAATGTGATTTCCTCACCCAGCGGTACCGTGAATGAAGTCGGGTTGAATTGAAAGTCGGTCATGGTAACATCGATTTCAGTTGTTGGACTGGATGCCCCGCCACAGGAAGCCAATACCAGGCTGATTACGACCAGCCCTATCGATAGAATCAATCTCATATTCTTCTCCTCATATCATTGATTGGTCCCCATTGTAATATATTGCCGGAATTATGGATTTCCAGGCAACATTTTCCTCCTTACCCTCGCTGCTTCCAGATCGGCAGCGTCCCGAAGGGATTGGACCTTCGGGACGTTTTTTGGGAGGACTGTTGTTGAACGGGTTTAGTTTTCCGAGAACTGGACCGGGTCGTCCGGGTGCTCCAGGTTCCACTGTTCGATCAGCTCTTCGGGGGTCTACCGCAATGGCATCTTCTACCTGCGCAACTCCAACTCCTCCGGCTTTGCGGACCTCTCCTTCGCCTATGGTGTGACAGGTGACCAGCCCATCGCCGGGGACTGGAACGGGGATGGGATCGACAGCATCGGGGTCTATCGCAGCTCGACTGCCACCTTCTATCTGCGCAACTCCAACAGCGCCGGTGCTGCGGATATGAGCTTCTCTCTC
>DATFET010000490.1:0-6675 GCA_035250835.1 Anaerolineales bacterium | reverse complement strand
AAGCACAAGACAATTCGGAGATCTAGGACAATTGCCAAAGGCTCTTCGATCTCACCGCGCACTTCCACATACGTTGCCGGAATCAAGGCTGCTGCACCGTTGTTCTCTACCGGGACAAAGTCCCCCGCCCATTCGTTCGTGCCCTGGCTCTCCGCAAATACCGCGTACATGCCTTCGACGAGTGGGGGATACCCTTCCTTTTCAATATCGAAGAGCACGACGACGACTCCGAGCAAGGCTCCATCAACAGGTTCATCTACACCTTCGGGAAAAGTCACTGTAGGAGCCGCCAACACGCTGGCCTGCTGTAACTGCGCAGCATTATCGCCTAGCACGTCCGGGATGGTTCCTTCAATATTGATCTCCTCTGGGTCTAATGTTCCCTGATTGCCAAGCGCATCGACAGCCTCTTGCATCCTCGTCTGGATAGTGTCTATTTCCTCCGGGGTCAACGCCTCGTTGGGAGAAGGTTGTGTGCAAATCTGGATATGCTGCCAGCTGTAACAGATATCCATGATCGTAATGATGGTCTCCGGTGGGTCGACCACACGTGGCTCAATGGTTCGTATGTCAGCCTCCAGTGTTGTGCTGTATTCCTCTCCATTACTGTCGATAAAATGCATTAAGCCCTGCTGAACCTTGACCTGATACTCACCCACAGGCAGCGCCTCTATGTCCGCATCGATCAAGGGCAGGGAACGCTCTGCGATTAGGCCGCCAATGACCACGCCGCATTCGTCTGACAAGAGCACTTCTTCATCGATATCCGGTAGATCCAAGAGAGGCATAACCCGCAGAACGACTGCATTCTCCGTCGTCGATGCAAACTCAGGTAGCGCAAAGGTAACCACTCTAGCCGGATTGAATGGCGGCGGAGCTGAGGGCGTGGGACACGCAGGAGCCTCAGTTGCCGGGGCTTCAGTGGGTGCCTCCGTGAGGACAGGTCCTTCCGTCGCTGCAGGAGCACACGCTGCAAGAACAATAGTTATTACAAAAAGGATTGAAGGAAATTGACTGGTTTTCATTGCCGTAGCCCTTTCGTGACCCATAGTCTGAAGGACAATGACTTATATCACCCTCAGATGGTCATTGCCGCTGTAATCAGCCCGTGGCTGAGACCTGGTAAAAGAGGTCTAAACTACGTTATTGTTTTCCTAAAAAGATACTATTATTTGTTTAACTAGAATTCATTATAGTCACCGTATTATAAAAGTCAATATACATGGCAGTGCAAAAGGGTATGATCTTTTCAGAAGAACAGGTGGATAACATCCGCAAATTTTTGAAGAATATAGAGAATAAGCGGTTGTCTATTCTTGCGTAGATTCGTAGATTTTTTTTCAAAAGATGAAGGAGCAGGTAGTTGTTGTCTAATCGGAGTTGAAAGACTCCGATTTTTTATTCATATACTGTCTGGAGAAAGCCGCCTATCCTGGCTGCGCGGGGAAGACGACAGTTATGTTAACTGTGCGGGGCAAAACAATAGCGACTGATCGAACAAATTGCCTGCAAAAGGGGGTGAACGATGCTCACGAACGGGGGCTGAGACTGGAACCCAACAACATGTAATCCACACTTGACACCATGTAATCTGCATGATACTATATGTAAAGAATACTTTACATTATGTAAGTTAAATCATACATTTTGAGGGAACCATGTCCTATCAGGAAAAAAACGTCACCGTCTCGCTCGTCAGTTACCTATTGATTCTGGGATACTTTGTAGTCAACTGGCTTCAGATGTACCGTGAGGGCAGCTTAAATTCCAGCGAGGTTTTCAGGCTCTGGATCACCGTCATCATCGTCACGATCCTTGTAAACATCACCGCCAGCATTCTTACCAATATTGTGCTCAGCATCCTGTATGCCATCCGCACCGGAGGGAAGGAGGAGGAGCGCTTTATCGAAGATGAGCGCGACAAGCTGATCGGCTTAAAAGGTACCCAGGCCTCCTACCTGGCATTTTCGATCGGCGTCTTTCTCTCGATGCTGACCTTTGTGTTTGGTCAGCCGCCCCTCTTGATGTTTAGCCTGATCGTTCTCTCCGGCATTCTGGCGGAAATCATCGGAGATCTCTCACAGATCTATCGCTATCGAAGAGGCTTCTAACATGGACAAGCGTCGGGTTCGGAACAATATACGGACATTGCGTTTCCACCACGATGAAATGACCCAGGAACAACTGGCAGAAAAAGTGGGCGTGACACGCCAGACCATCATCGCCATCGAAGGCGGAAAATACGCCCCATCACTGGAGCTGGCTTTCAAGATTGCCCTGGCTTTCGGCTTATCACTGACAGATGTATTTTCATACACCTCAGACGATCAACTCTGATCATGAGATCTATTCAAATATCATTTTGGAGAAAAAGATGAAAGCGATCCTGTACACAGAATATGGACCACCCGAGGTCCTTCAACTCAGGGAGGTGGATAAACCTACTCCGAAGGATAACGAGATCCTGATCCGCAACCATGCGGCATCTGTCAACACCGGGGATATCTGGGCGCGGAACTTCAAGGCCATCTCCCCTCGCAAGTTCAGCATGCCACTGCCTCTCTGGCTGCCGGCCCGCATGTATTTTGGCTTCTCGAAACCACGGATCAACATCCTGGGCAATGAGTTTGCCGGGCAGGTGGAAGCCATCGGCAAAGATGTGACCCGCTTCAAGGAAGGGGACGCAGTGTTCGGCTATCGTGGTCAGAGCATGGGCGCCTACGCCGAATACCTGTGCGTCCCTGAGGAGGGGTTAGTGACGCTCAAGCCGTCCAACATGACCTATGAGGAGGCCGCGTCTGTCCCATATGGGTCGATCACCGCTCTGAACCTGCTGAGGAAGGTCAACGTGGAGAGCGGACAAAAAGTCCTGGTCAATGGTGCTTCGGGCGGGATCGGCTCAGGCGCGCTCCAGCTTGCCCGCTACTATGGTGCGGAAGTGACCGGCGTATGCAGCACCCCGCGGGTCGAGTACGTGAAAGCTCTGGGCGCGGACAAAGTCATCGATTACACCCGCGAGGACTTTACCCAAAACGGCGAGACCTATGACCTTATTTTCGATGTCATGGGCAGGAGTTCATTCTCCCGATGTAAAAACTCGCTCAAGCCGGATGGGATCTATCTTCTCGCCAGCTTCAAGATGAAGCAGTTATTCCAGATGTTCTGGACTAAGATCAGCGGCGGCAGGAAGGTCATCTGTGCGCTGTCCTCCGACAAAGCCGAAGATCTGGTCTTCATCAAGGAACTGGTCGAGGCGGGGAAGATCAAATCGGTCCTCGACCGCTGCTATCCCCTCAAGCAGACTGCCGAAGCGCATCGCTATATCGAGACGGGACAGAAAAAGGGAAGTGTGGTCATCCGTATGGGAAATGCACAATGAAAGCAGTTGTCTATCGCAGATACGGTCCACCCGAGGTCCTGCAGCTTGAAGAGGTGTCAAAACCTGTTCCCCGAGACAAAGAGGTTCTGGTGAAAATCCATGCGGCTACGGTGACAGCCGCGGACTGGCGCATGCGGAAGGCTGATCCATTTACTGCCAGAATTTTCAATGGCCTGCTGCGGCCAAAAAGAGTTACTACTCTGGGGTTCGAGCTGGCCGGGCAGGTCGAAGCAGCAGGCAGCCAGGTAAGACGCTTCAAAACAGGTGACCCGGTCTTTGGAGAAAATGGTCTAAGGTTTGGCGCCTATGCCGAGTACATCTGCCTGCCCGAGGCTGGCATGATAACCATCAAACCCTCCAATGTGACCTATGAAGAAGCGGCCGCCGTCCCATTTGGAGGGCTGGCGGCGTTGAATATCCTGAGAAAAGGAAATATCGCCAGCGGGCAGAAGGTCCTGATCTATGGCGCCTCTGGGAGTGCAGGCACGTTTGCGGTGCAGCTTGCCAGTCACCACTTCAGAGCAGAGGTCACCGCAGTATGCAGCACCGCGAACCTGGAATGGGTGAAGTCCCTGGGCGTCGAAAGAGTCATCGATTACACCCGGGCAGACTTCACGGATGAGGGCGGGCGATACGATTTGATCTTCGATGCCCTTGGAGAAATGTTTACCGGGATCCCGAAGTCGAAATTCAATAAGGCGCTGCGTCCGGGCGGGAAGGTCCTGAGCGTTGAAATGGGCCGCAAGGACCGTGTGGAAGACCTGGTCCTGCTCAAGGAATTGATCGAAGCGGGGAAGGTCAGGCCGGTCATTGACAGGGGTTATCCCCTGGAAAAAATCGTCGACGCTCACAGGTATGTTGAACAAAGACACAAGAAGGGCAATGTGGTAATAACGGTGTGAACTGTTGAGCAGATCGAGATGCGCTCACTGCCGGCTGCTTAGTGGTCACTACCCACCGCCCGCGTTAGCCGCCATTCAAGGGCAGTAAATCGCTGTGTGACCTTGTTGTTCCGCACGGCCATGCCGATGGCGCGGCGGCTCCCAGACAGCACGCACAGGCTGCGGGCGCGGGTGATGGCGGTATAGAGCAGGTTGCGCTGAAGCATCGTGTAGTGCTGGGTCACGACCGGCATCACCACCACCGGGAACTCCGACCCCTGGGCTTTGTGGACGGAAACAACATAGGCCAGCGTCAGCTCATCGGCTTCGCTCCAGTCAAAGGGCACAGTCCGTCCATCGAAGTCCACCGTCAACCTCTGCTCGATCACATCCACAGAGCGGATGAATCCAATGTCCCCGTTATAGACATCCTTGTCATAGTTGTTGCGGGTCTGCATGACCTTATCCCCCAGGCGGAAGACGGCGCCGAACAGCCGCCGCTCAGGTTTGTTAGACGCAGGCGGGTTGAGCGTTTCCTGCAGGCGGTCATTCAGGACGATCACCCCGGCCGCTCCACGGTAGATGGGAGCCAGCACCTGGATATCGCGGACCGCGTCGAAGCCGAACTTATGCGGGACCCGCTCCGTGACGATCTGGACGATCCAGTCCGCGGCGGCCGCGGCATCCTCAGCCGGGAACAGGAAGAAATCCCCCTCGCCCTGCTGGGAGAACTCCGGGAACCTGCCCTGGTTGATGAGGTGGGCGCTGGTGATGATCCGTGAATGGGCAGCCTGGCGGAAGATGGTATTCAGGCGCGTCACCGTCGCAGCGCGGCTGTGGATCAGGTCCCGCAGCACATCGCCCGCCCCGACCGAGGGCAGTTGGTCCACATCTCCGACGAACAGAACATGCGTCCCGGGCTGCACCGCCTTGAGCAGGTGGTTGGTCAGCAGCAGATCGAGCATGGAGGCTTCATCCACCACCAGGAAATCCAAATCGAGCGGGTTTTCATCGTTGTGTTTGAAACCCTCCACGGGTGAATACTCCAGCAGGCGATGGATGGTTTTGGCAGGTCGGCCGGTCGCCTCCGAGAGCCGTTTGGCAGCCCGCCCGGTGGGGGAGGCGAGCGCATATCTCAAATGCTGGGCTTCGAGCGTGGTGATCAGGGCTTTCAGGCAGGTGGTCTTCCCGGTCCCCGGACCGCCGGTCAGGACGCTGACCGGGTGGGTCAATGCCATAGCGATGGCTGAGTTTTGCTCACTGGAGAGATGCTCATCCTGGAACAGGGACTGATTTATTCCTCTGGATGGAGGGGCATCTGCCAGGTTCCCCAGACGCTCGGCCACTCCCTTCTCTCCGTAATAAAGAGGCGTCAGATAGATCACAGGCATGCCGTAGGATCCGCCAGCTTCCCCGACCGCCCGGCTCTCTTTTTCTGATTGCTTCCTGTCCAGAGGCACCAGGTCCGGGCGGATGCGGTCTTCCTGCGCCAGGCGGTCCAGGGCAGGGGCGATCAGTTCCGCGGACACCTCCAGCAGCTCGACCGCCCGGCCTGCCAGCATCTCGCGCGGGACATAGACATGCCCCTCGTCGATCATTTCGTTCAGCGCGAATACGATCCCTGCTTCGACGCGGGAGGGATGGTCCACGGGCAGGCCCAAAGCCCGGGCGATGCGGTCTGCGGTCTTGAATCCCACCCCATGGATATCGCGCTCGAGCTGGTAGGGGTTCTGCTGGACGGTCTCGAGGGATTTGTCGCCATAGGTCTTGTAGATCTTGACCGCCAGGTTGGTGCTCACACCGTGGCCGTGCAGGAACACCATGATCTCCTTGACCTGTTTCTGTTCCTGCCAGGCTTGGGTGATCCTCGCCGTGCGGTCCACGCCGATGCCCGTCACCTCGAACAGGCGCTGCGGCTGATGCTCGATCACCTCGAAGGTATCCTCCCCGAACCTTCCCACGATCCGCTCAGCCAGCTTTGGACCGATCCCCTTGATCATGCCTGACCCGAGATAACCCTGGATGCCGGCGATCGTGGCCGGCAATGTCTGTTCACAGACCTCCGCTTTGAACTGTGAGCCATGCTTGGGATGCCTGTCCCAATGTCCCTGCAAATGCAGGAATTCACCCGCCGAGACTTCCGGCAGATTACCCACTACAGTCGCCAACCCGTCAAAGCTCAAGCTGGATTTCGGCACCGCCTGGATGCCTCTCTGATGCTCCGGGCGCAGACGTAAAACCGTATATCCATTTTCGGGATTATAGAAGGTCACGCGCTCGACAGAACCGGAAAGGCGATCCATCCTGGATAAGTATACACGGCGTTATCCTATATGATACACCTGCCGTAAAATGATTTTCAAGATGAGAAAAATGGGCAAATCTGTCGTCCATCAATCCCCTTCGTTATCCTCA
>DATFET010000487.1:0-7755 GCA_035250835.1 Anaerolineales bacterium | reverse complement strand
CCCGCGGAATCGGTTCACCGTCTCGCGGATACTCAACGGGAGGAAAGGCTCCAGGGCATTATAGCCATCGAAGGGCGGGAGAGGAATCAGGTTGAAGAGCACGGCTGAGATCTGCAGCACGAGCAGAAAGGAGAGGGCGGGCCAGATGCCCAAAGGACTGACCGGCGTCAGGCTCAGGATAATGCCTAGCAGAATAGCAACCAGCAAATTAGAGGCCGGCCCGGCCAATGACATGAGGCTCAGCATTTTGCGGCTGCGGATGCGCCATGTTTCGATATAGACCGCGCCGCCCGGCAGCCCGATGCCGCCCAGCAGCAGGAAGATCAGGGGCAGGACAATGGAAAAGATGGGATGCGTGTACTTTAATGGATTGAACGACAGATAGCCCTTTTCGCGCACGGTGTAGTCGCCTCCATTGTAGGCGACCAGCGCATGCGAAAATTCGTGCAGGCACAGTGAAAAAATCCAGCCGATGAGAACGATGGTGAACGTCATGTTTTATTACTCCGCATACCCTTTGGGGTGGGATTTGTGCCACTGCCAGGCGCTGGCGATGATCTCGTGAAGGTCGTCGTGCTCGGGCCCCCAGCCGAGCTCGCGCTTGATTTTTTCGGAGGACGCGACCAGACGGGCCGAGTCGCCGGGCCGGCGCGGCAGCTCATTGACCGGAATCGGATGTCCCGTAACCTGACGCGCTGTCTCGACCACCTCACGGACCGAGTACCCGCTCCCGCTTCCCAGGTTGTAGATCAGGCAATCGCGTTCGCCCAATCCATCCAGCGCGAGCAGATGTGCGGAGACCAGGTCCGCAATGTGGATGTAATCGCGGATGCAGGTCCCATCCGGCGTGGGATAGTCGCTGCCGTAGATATTGGCGGACTCGCGCTCCCCAAGCGGGACTCGCAGGACGAGCGGGATGAGATGCGACTCGGGCTGATGTGCCTCGCCGCGACCTGGCAGCGCCCCGCTGGCATTGAAGTAACGCAGTGCAGCGAACCGTAAGCCGTGGATCTGGCAGTACCAGTCGAGAGCCTGTTCGATCAGCAGCTTGGTGTGACCGTAGACATTCGTTGGACCCAGCGGGGAGTCCTCGTCGAGCGGCTCGTCGCTGGACTGGAACACTGCGGCCGTGGACGATAACACAAAGCGCCTGACCCCCGCACGCACAGCGGTCTCCATGAGTGTAAGCGAGTTCGTGAAATTGTTGTGATAAAACCGCCCCGGCTCCCTCATACTTTCACCTGCCTCGATGAACGCGGCAAAGTGCATGATGGCATCGAATTTCTGCCGAGTGAGTGTTTCTGCCAGCGCGTGGCTGTCGGATAGGTCAGCCTGGACAAATGCCGCGCCTTGCGGCACTGCGGCGCGATGACCGGTCACCAGTGAATCATAGACCGTGACCTGGTGCCCGGCGTTGATCAATGCTTCTGCTGTGGCTGAGCCGATATAACCTGCTCCACCTGTAACGAGGATATTCATACATTCTCCCGGTATCGATTATAAACTGATGTTTCAGAGCATTCTGACAATTTGAAGATATCAAGAGGAGATTGCTTCGTGGCGGCGCTTCGTCTTTGGATCTTTACACGCACTCGACCCTCCGCAGGGCAAAGTATGTCCACTGTGTTGAACAATGCCACTCGCAATGACATTTACCTGGTGTTCCAGCCCTCCGCGTACCAGCGGAGGTATTCATCCACGTGGGCGCTCCAGTATTCCTCGGTGTGTGCACCGTTATATAAATGCCATTCGTGCGAGAGTCCGGCCTCATTGAACCGCGATTCGATCTGCTGTGCCATTGTCAGTTCCGGGTCGTCCCCGCCGATATCCATGAAGATGTGCGGGCGCAAAGCTTGCGGGATGTCAGCGATCCATTCCCCAAGCCTTGAAGTATCCTTTCCCAATACGGCCAGGGAATGGAGACCGATCGATCCGAACAGCTCCCATTCTGTGAGTCCCAGTCGCAGCGACCAGCCTGCGCCGCGCGACAGGCCTCCAATGGCGCGGTGATCGCGGTCCGGGAGGGTGCGATAGGTCGAGTCGATATAGGGGATGATGTCCTTTATCAAACGCTGCCCGAAGCCCGGCCCGGCCTGCAGGTTCCAGTAGCGATCGTCGGGGAAGACAACGATAAAGGGCTGCACTTCACCTGAATGGATCAATTCATCCAGGGCGCGCGCCGCGCCCAGGCGGATCCATTGATCGTCGGTATAGGTCTGTCCATGCAGCAGATACAAGACCGGATAGCGCTCGTCGGGCTTTTCGTCATAGCAGGGAGGCAGGTACACACGAAATTCCTGCGCAGGCTTGAATGAATCGAGCAAACCTTCCTCAACACGGCCCGGTTGGGTGAGACAGGACAGGGGTGTAGGGGGTAGAGGCGGGGGAGGTGTAGGATTCAGGGTGGGAGTGGGTAAACGGGTAGGTGGTAAATGGGTTGCTGTGGAGATCGGTGGATTGACTGGCGAGCAGGCTGTGATGACCGTGAAAAGCGCGAGCAGCGATGCAGTCAGCATTTTCGCTTGACGGGTATTCATCCTTCGGATTATACTCACTCCACTTAATCGGGGCGTAGCGCAGTCCGGTAGCGCACTTGCTTTGGGAGCAAGGGGCCCCGGGTTCAAATCCCGGCGCCCCGACTTGATAAGACAGACCCTAAAGGTTTTCGAAACCTTTAGGGTCTTTTTCTATATTGTTTAATGCTACAATACACCGCGGAGATTCACACTATGGCAAAGAAGGTTGACGGCGTGATCGAAGCGGTCCGCTATAAGGACGGGCAAATTGAAGTTGTGAGGGCGTTCGAGAGACGCGGCGCGGCATTTTCAGACCGCATTTTGATGCCTCGCAGGGAACTCCTTGAGCGACTCAAGGATGGGAGAAAATTTGTGATCGGCAAACGCAAGGAATTTCTGGCAGGCACTTTCGAAACCGGGCAGTCGCTCCAGGTGGTTAGGCGCGACGGCAGGGAATTTATCTCTACGCGCGGCGATGCGGAACATGATGAGCTGGAA
Organism: Anaerolineales bacterium; assembly: GCA_035250835.1. Classification (GTDB taxonomy): domain Bacteria; phylum Chloroflexota; class Anaerolineae; order Anaerolineales; family Villigracilaceae; genus Defluviilinea. The sequence goes on along the minus strand of DATFET010000487.1, from coordinate 4,741 downwards.
CAGGCTCCTGTTTTCTAAACTCCCATGAAGATCATCGACAAAACCCCACTCCTGAATGAGAAAGGCGAGCTCGGCTTTTTCCAGCGTATCCAGGGCATGATGAAGTTCGGGTACGACTGGCCCAGTGAACTGCAGGCCCAAAAGGCGATCATTACCTATTTCGACCGTCAACTGGAGAAGGGCTATACCCTCATCCGCAATTACACGCTGGGCAAGAGCGGGATCACAGTGCCGATCATCCTGCTGGGACCGACCGGCATTCACGTGATCCACGTAGCCTATCTTAAGGGCAGGTATGAGGCGAGCGGCGAAGCCTGGAACCAGGCAGCGGGCGATGGATACAAACCTGCCTCGGTCAACCTGGTACAGCAGACCATGCGCATGGCCAGGGCTGTAAAGGCTTTTATCGAACGGCAGGGAGTCAAAGTGCCGGTCGAGGTCGAGCCTGTTCTCATCGCCGGGGATCCGGGCCTGCATATCCAGACGAACCGACCTGCCATCAGAATCCTTATGATCGATGGGGTCAAATCGTTTGTCTCGAACCTGGTCACTGCCCAGCCGACCCTGAGCGCCGAAAGTGTGTACGAGTTCACAGAGCGGTTACTCAACCCCCGTCCGCCGCGCAAACCATCGGCTGGGGTTCCCTCTGCTCCCGAACAGCCGCTCTCAGCAGAACCGCCCGTGGAGGAAGTGTCGCGGGCACGCGCAATTTTCGATGCCTCAGAGCATCTCAAGCCCTTTGACCCGGCTGATTTCGATTTTGCCATGCTGGAGGAGGAAGCAGCAGGCTTCGATCTCACTCCCCCCGTGGCCAGCCCGGCCGGACCCGTGTCGCCTGCAAAGCCGCCCAGAAAACGTGTTTTAGGCATGACACTGGTTCAACTTGCACTCCTCCTGGTGCTGGTCTTCGTGTGTGTGTGCGTTATCGTGGCGGGTATTGCAATTTATATCCTCGCTTTGTCTTGAACAAAAACTTGAAGCCATTCCTATCCATTGTTATCCCCGCACATAATGAGGAGAACCGCCTGCCCAGCACCCTGGAGCAGGTGTTTCATTTTCTTGAAAAGCAATCCTTTGCACATGAAGTCATCGTGGTTGAAAATGGCAGCACGGACCGTACCCATGCCATCGCCCAGGAATTTGCTGAACGACACCAGAATCTCCACGTGATCCGAAATGACGAGCGCGGCAAAGGCCTTGCCATTCAACGAGGAATGAAGGCAGCCGGCGGTGAATATATTTTTATGTGTGACGCAGATCTCTCCATGCCTGTGGAGGAGATCAGCAAGTTTATTCCGCCGCAGTTGAAGGATGTGGATATTGCGATCGGCTCGCGCGAGGCGCCAGGGTCGATCCGTTATCACGAGCCGTATTACCGCCACCTGACCGGGCGCGTGTTCAATACCCTGATCCGTTGGCTGGTGCTGCCGAATTTGCAGGATACACAATGCGGGTTCAAATGTATCCGCGCAGACGTGGCAGCCGACATCTTCCCGTATCAGACCCTGACCGGCTGGGCGTTCGATGTCGAGCTTTTATACATTGCACGCCGCCATGGATATAAGGTCGTCGAAATCCCCATTCACTGGTATTTCAACGCCGACAGCAAGATCAGCGTCTTTCGCGATTCGCTGCGCATGTTCCTCGACCTGCTCCAGATCCGGCGGAATGCCCGCCGCGGGCTGTATGATCCAAAACCCTGACCTGACCTACGAAACAAATCTCTGGCCGTATTACCGGCACATCGCCGGGCTGGATGAAGCAGGACGCGGCGCACTGGCAGGACCGGTCTCGGTGGGTGCGGTGATCCTGCCGAATGACGAAACGCTTCTGTCCCAGGCCCTGGCCGGGGTGCGCGATTCCAAGCAGATGACTCCCCGCGCGCGTGAGTCGCTTGCTCCCCGCATCCAGGAGACCGCGCTGACCTGGTGTGTCGGCTTTGCCTCGGCAGAGGAGATCGATTCGCTGGGGATCGTGCGGGCGGCGCGTTGCGCCGCGCTGCGCGCCCTGGACGGATTATCGCTCTCCCCGCACTACCTGCTCACCGACTTCCGACTCGAGCTTCCGCAACTGGACATATCACAGACTTCACTCGTGAAGGGAGATGCGCTCTGTATGAGCATCGCGGCCGCGTCCGTGCTGGCGAAGACGGCACGTGATGCCCTCATGCGCGAATTGGATTCCCAATATCCAGGCTATGGGCTGGGGAAACACAAGGGATACGGCACCCAGGCTCACCGTCTCGCGCTGAAGCGGCTGGGATGTTCATCCATCCATCGCAAAACATTCTCACTAAAAGGTTTCTCCAGCCTCAGCCGTGAAAAAGACCTACCACGTTAATTCCTTATGAGCCCTTAAAAGCATAGGGACAGGTTCACAAGACCCATCCCTACGCTTTTATCCTCTACAGGGATCAGATCACACGTCCAAACCAGCCGCGCCGTACCATCCATTTTGCAATTTCGAGCACCGGTATGATGGTGGCGGACAGAATAACGATGATTGTCCAATCGACCAGGGGCAGGCTGAACGTGCCAAAGACGGAATGCAGTGCGGGGAGATAAACGATCACACCCAGCAGGACCAGCTCCCAGAGAATGGCCAGGTTCAGCCATTTGTTGGCAAATGGCTTGTGGAAGACTGATTTGCGATCGGAGCGGAAATTGTAAGCTTTGAAGAATTCGAACAGCACCACCGAAACGAAGGTCATGGTGCGCGCTTCCTCAGGGCTGCGGCCTGAGTTAAAAGCCCAGATGAACAGGAGCAGGTTGACGATTGCCAGCCAGATGCCGCCGATCGTCATCAGGATCACCACCGGGCGGGTGAAAATCCCGACCCGCGGATCGCGCGGAGCGCGGCGCATGAGATCGGAGTCTGGCGGGTCGACCGCGAGCGCCAGGGCGGGCAAGCCATCGGTGGCAAGGTTGATGTACAGGATCTGGACAGTCGCCAGTGGAAGCGGCAGGCCGAGCAGGGTGGCTCCTGCCATGAGCAGGATTTCACCGATGTTGGAGGAAAGCAGGTACATCAGGTATTTTTTGATGTTCCCGAAAATACCGCGCCCCTCCTCCACAGCCGCGACGATGGAGGCGAAGTTGTCATCGGTCAAGGTCATGGCGGCGGCTTCCTTGGTTACGTCGGTACCGGTGATGCCCATCGCAATGCCGATGTCGGCCTTCTTGAGGGCGGGCGCATCGTTCACGCCGTCGCCGGTCATCGCAACGATCTCTCCCTTGTTTTGCAGGGCACCGACCACCCGCAGCTTGTGTGCGGGCGAGACGCGGGCGTAGACTTCGATGCTTTCGACGTTTTGTTCAAAGTCTTCATCGCTCATCGATTCCAGCTCGGCGCCTGTGACCACGCGTCCGGTCTTGAGCAGACCCAACTCGCGCGCCACTGCCTGGGCAGTGAGGGGATGATCGCCTGTGATCATGACTACCTTGATGCCCGCCTCTTCACAGGTGCGTATGGCGGCCTTGGCCTCGGGGCGAGGAGGATCGATCATTCCCAGCAGGCCGAGAAAGGTCATTTCCTGTTCTGCGATCTCGATATGCACGTCGGAGTGTGCCGCCACAGCCAGTACACGAAGCGCATCGCCTGCCATCTGCCGCGCGACTTCGAGGATCTGGTCTCTGTCCGCTGAATCGAGCTCCCTTTCACCCTCGGCTGTCAGTTGTTTTGTACAGGAAGCAATGATGATTTCGGGCGCGCCTTTCGAAAAGGCAATCGTTTTTCCATCCATTTTGTGGAGGGTGGTCATACGCTTTGTCTCGGAGGTGAATGGGATTTCGTTGATGCGCGGGAATTTCTTGTCCAGGTCCATCTTCTTGAACCCGGCTTTGGCGGCAGCCACCACCAGTGCGCCCTCCGTTGGGTCGCCTTTCACGTGCCAGCGGTTATTTGCTTCTTCATGGCTGATGTAGGCATCGGAGTCCAGCGCTGCCCCGCGCAGAAGCTGCATTAAGGAATCTGAAGGTTCTACAGAACTGCCGTTGTTCGAAAACTCGCCGTGCGGTTCATATCCCGCACCAGAGACATCGATGATCTCGCCCAACGAGTAGATCTTGCGTACTGTCATCTCGTCCTTGGTGAGCGTGCCGGTTTTGTCGGAGCAAATGACCGTTGTGCTGCCCAGAGTCTCTACAGCCGGCAGGCGCCGCACCAGCGCATTGCGTTTGACCATGCGCTGCACACCAATGGCCAGCGAGATGGTTACCACGGCAGGCAGGGCTTCCGGTACAACTGCCACCGCCAGGGCGATCCCAAACAGGACCATATCGATAAGTGGCTGACCGCGGAACAAACCAACACCGACGATGATCGCTACGATAATGAATGCGGCGCGTGCCAGCCCTGTACCGACTTTGTCCAGGTTCTCCTGCAGGGGAGTTTTGCCGGTTTCCACCGTATGCAGCAACTGGGCGATCTTGCCAAACTCTGTCCTCATGCCGGTAGCGGTGGCAAGGGCGCGGCCGCGTCCATAGGTCACTGCTGTGCCTCCGTAGGCCATGTTCTTGCGGTCACCTACTGCCAGGGAAGCACCCGTACCCGCGATCGGATCGGTATGCTTTTCAATGGGCAGGGATTCGCCGGTCAGAGCCGCCTCCTCCACTTGCAGGTTGACCGATTCGATCAGGCGCGCATCCGCCGGTATCTTGTCACCTGCCCGCAGGATGACCACGTCCCCCGGCACTACCTCGCGGGCGGGAATCTCCTCCTCTTCGCCATTCCGCAGGACAGC
>DATFET010000485.1:0-2840 GCA_035250835.1 Anaerolineales bacterium | reverse complement strand
CGTATACAGTGATGATTCCTTAAGGAGGCTATTGCCTGATCACGAAAGGAAAATGAGATGAAATTCGATTTAAGTACCGATATTTACCGGCCTCTTACACAGGTCTTTGCTTTTGTGACAACGCCTGAGAACGACTTTCATTGGCAGTATGGGACAATCATGTCAGACAAGATATCCAGAGGTGAAATGGGTGTAGGAACACTCTTTCGAGTCGTCGGCCATTTGATGGGTCGACGTGTGGAAAGTGTATATGAGGTTACAGAATTCGAGGCAAATAAAAGATACGGATTCAAGTCATTATCCGGACTCATGGATCTCCATACTCTATACACCTTTGAAATCATGAAAGGCAGCACGCGGATCTATCATTCAGCCCAAATCAGCCTAAGCGAACCGTCCAAATCAAATCCAACAATGGCTGAAAAAACGATTAAGAAGGAATATCGGGAAAATCTTGGTTTACTAAAGGATATTTTGGAATCGAGCCGGGTAGAAAAATCATTAGAGCGCACTGTGCCCGTTTCCAAACGTCGAAGGTCCGATTTCAGATAATCTCCCCCTTTCGATGTGGATAACATAAGGAAACTGTATGAACCTGACTACCCGGAAAACTCATGCCTGCATGATGGACACCCTTGATGAAGAACTGAAAGACGCTATACACGCTCATGCAGGACGTGCGGAACGTGATCGTCCTGCGAGCGTGTGAACACATCCACGTGGATGCCGATCTGCCCAAGCTGGCGCGTCAATTCACGGACATAGACGTTCATTCCGCCTGTATCCTTGCCGCCCAGCGTCGCCAGTGGGCAGGTGTGATAGGAGAGCATGGCAATTCGTAACATAAGTTTTATCGTGTTACTGACGTTGTGTACAACGAAAAACTTGCTTGCATCGCGCTTCGTCTACGGGCTCCGCCCTTCGCTCAACGCGAGAGTATGGCTGAAAACTTGCGGGAATACCTGTAATAATTTATAATCCCCGCCGCTGTAAGACACGCCACCGTGGCTCAGCTGGTAGAGCAGACGATTCGTAATCGTCAGGTCATGGGTTCGAATCCCATCGGTGGCTCACCCAAAATTAGTGGTTTTTCGCCTGAATCTAGCGGATTCAGGCGAAAAACCACTATGTTTTACCCTAAAATCCATGATTAGAACCGATTTCAATTCAAGATGTCCGAGCACTGATCAACACTTGCCAGCGAGGAGATCTCATAGGCGAGCGAGATCGGGCTCTTTTCCTGTTCTTGCTCGATACAGGAGCCAGAGCACGAGAGGCGTGCAATATGAATACCAAGGACGTAGATTTGAACACAGGCGCAGTGATGATACGCTATGGCAAAGGCGGCAAAACGCGAATGGTTTTCATAGGACGCACAACACCCCTTGATAGTGTCAGCAAAGAGACCACGTTTTCACGTGGTCTCTTTGCTGACACTATCAAGATGCAGAACACCGAGAAGCAGGAATTCAAAACTCCGAAAAAGACAAACTCGGTGTCCTGCAAATCGATTTTAACCCTAGTGGAAATATCTGTATATAAGGAATATCCCGACACGTCAAATAGAGTTGTATCTGTATTCGAATCCAATACGATGAAGGCCATGCCTGTCTTGCTTTTATCCGTATAACGTCCAGTAACGTTGAGCCCTTCATCAGAGGTAATCGGGGAAGTGGATGTTGTCGGGTAATCCCATATATCCACATGGATCAACTGGCTGGCGCCAATACAGGCATCGCCTCGGTCTGTGCTATCGGCCCACACCTGCCACCTTGGAGTGACGTAAACGGCGGAAAGCGTTGTCCTGATGCCGCCCCAAAAACCTCTCTTTTGGCAGACTGAGAGTTTCACAGCACATCAAGATATCTGCTTCAAGATCGTTCAATCCTTATTTGACTGCGTGGAAGTGTATAGCAACTCTCAGATCCTCATCCAATGTATCCAGGGTGCAGGCACGAGTTTTGCGATTCATCAGATTCATAGAGCATCCCTTCATCAGCCGCGATCGAAAACAGCAAGAACTTGTTTCAGACTACGTTCTGCGACCGGGAACGATTGACAATTCATCTACGACCATTCCAGCCTTGCTAGGGGTTGGTGGGTCAAGGTTTGCAACGAATTCAGCCAGGAGTGTTGTTGAGCCAATCGAGGAAATCGCGACCGGTCCATTGCCAGTCGACAGGATGTGCGTACCCTTGATTGTACTCTTGCCTGCTCGCGATAATATGCTCACCATGGGAGGGCGACTACACCAGCTGGCGCGGATCAGATAGCGCGTGCGAAAAGCCGGGAGCAGGGATTCGGCTTGATTCAGCCAGGAAGCGTGGGTTGCAGTGAACAACACCTGAACGTGCGGCGTACGGTTCTCCAAGAACTCCGCGGTCTCCTCGCTCGTATGGCGGGAACCGTTATCCATACTCAAGTGAATGCGCTGTGCCCAACTATAGGGGGCAGAAAACGTTGAATAGCTGGACGGAAATGGTCACCCGCATTCTTCTCCCAACACTCCGCCAAGAAATGGATCGTCCCATGCCGTTTATAGTCAAACTCCACTCGTTCGATCGGCGGTTGCTTCGGATACTTCCGTTCCAGAACCTGCAGGTTGGGTTTTGCATCGGCTGCCAGCACGACTTCCCCGCGTTGCCCCAAGCTCTCGACTCGTTCGTACTCCCACAGGATTTTGAGAGCCCGTGCGACCGCTTCATCGTCCCAGACGGGGGTCTTCCAAAAACGAAAAAGCGGCAGACGCATTTTGGCGGCATCCAAAATTTCACGCACGGTTGTGTAAGCGATGGCATCGGCCGATCCCTGCTCGACAGTCGCTTCAGCCCAACTCCGAA
>DATFET010000483.1:0-5580 GCA_035250835.1 Anaerolineales bacterium | reverse complement strand
TGATGTTGCAGGCCAGCGATGCCAGTAAGAGTGAAAGTAAAAAAATTGGAAACGCGTATTTTGTTTGTCTCATTTCTCATCCAGTATTCATAAATCTTGTTAATTGGCGGAGCAATTATAGCATGGGTGACTCACAACCTTTCTCTGAGCAGAATCTCGAAATAGAATTGCCATTATCGGTCAAGCTGGAGGCGCTGCTGTTCGTCGCAGCCGAGCCTGTGACGACAGCCCAGCTGGCGGCCGCGCTGGACGTCTCCACATCAGTCGTCGAGCGGGGACTCAACGAGCTGGACGCTTCATTATCCAGCCGCGGCCTGCGCCTGCAGCGACACGCGGGGCGCGTGCAGTTGACCACCGCGCCGGAAATGGCGGAGCTGATCGAGCGCTTCCTGGGCCTCGAAGCGACGACACACCTGAGCCGCGCCGCTCTGGAGACGCTGGCGATCATCGCCTACCAGCAGCCGGTCACGCGCCCGCAGATCGACTCGATCCGCGGCGTGAACAGCGACAGCATGATGAAGAGTCTGTTGAACAAAGGTCTGATCCTCGAATCCGGCCGGGCCGATGGACCCGGCCGCCCGATCCTGTATTCCACGACCCCGGAATTTTTACAGCACTTCGGGCTGAACTCGATCCTTGAAATGCCCCCGCTCGCCAAACCGGAGGAAGATGACAACCACGACGAGATGTTGAAGGGTTAATGAATCGTGCGGCTGATCAGTCGCACTTCTTTTCTACTCACTTGCTGTCGCCTGGAACAGAGTAATCTGCATCCCATCCGGATCCTGGAGCCTTACATTGATGTCACCCCAGGGAGTCGTGACCGGTGGGTGGACCAATATGGCGCCATGTGCAAGCAGCCGCTCCATGGCTGACTTCAAGTCCGGTACCTGGAGCGCAAAGCGGATTTGGCCGCTAACGCGTTTTCCAGCTTCCAGCTTGTCGATCACCTCTGCCTGGGTTTCGTCAAAAAGCTCAAGGGTGGCATTTCCCATATTGAGTATTAAGGCGCGGCCTCCGTCGTTGTTCCAGATGGCGGCGGGTTCGATACCCAGTCCTTCGCAATAGAATTTCACCGATCGTTCATAATCCCTGCTTGTGAGTGCAATACGCATTTCAAAAACAGGCTGGTCAGGGTTGGGTGTGGACATTTAGAAATGCCCTCCTGCCTCTGCCTGATCGAGAACTGCAAGGATCGTCTTCACCAGGTCACGGGCTGCCTCTTCGCTGAGCTCTACTGCCACCCGCGCAGAAGGTCCCATCGATTCGTTGACGAAGTCAATATTAAGGGCATGCGCAAAGGGGGCATTAAAGGGATGGTCGTATGAAATATTCGCATGCTCCAGCTTGAACCAACCGTCCCGTCCTTTACCGCAGCCGTCCATTTGTATTTTTTCGACGATCATAGTACACATATTTCGCTCCTAATTGACAAGCCCTAAGTTTTGGGTCGTAATTTGATCTTGAGAATAATAGAACTGGTCTCAAAAATGTCATGTCACTCTGAAGGAGCACTCCTACGCGACAGAAGAGTCTCATACTTTCGGTGTCAGCGATCCTTCGGTCTGCTCGCACCGTCCCGAAGCGGTGTCCCTTCGGGAGGATGACATGCTTGAGATAACCCGTAGATACATCTGCTACCCTACCTTGTCTGGCTGAACAGGTACTTTTCCAAAAAAGCAAAGACCTTCTGCCAGCCGTCCACAGCCTGCGCCTGACGATAGGCAGGAACGTGATAATAGAAGAATCCATGACCTGCATTATCGTAGCGATGGAATTCATACGTCTTATTATGCTTCCTGAGTTCTGCCTCGTGCTGGTTCACCTGTGCAGCGGTGGGGTTTTGATCTTCATTCCCGAAAATCCCCAGAATGGGACACGAGAGGTCTTTGGTGTACTCCAACGGCGAGACGGGACTCTTCGCATTCAATTGGTCAGGCGACATGACCACACGTCCACCCCAGCAATCGACGACGGCATCGAATCCATTCACGCGGCAGGCAGCCAGATAGGCATGACGCCCACCCGAACAGGTGCCGAAAATCCCCACTTTGCCATTAACGTATGGAAGCCTGCGCAGAAAATTCATCGCGCCTGCCAGATCGCCGACCGCCTGATCGTCCGGGATGCCGCCCTTTCCGCGTACTTTCGCGGCAACGTCCTCAGGCGTGCCGTGTCCGGCGCGGAAATACAGATTCGGCATGAGTGTCACGAATCCATGATTGGCAAATTTGAACGCCGTCTCGCGATACCATTCGTCCCAGCCGGGCATATGATGTGCAAGAACCATGGCAGGAAATGGACCCGCTCCGAGCGGGCGCGCAAGATAGGCGTTGATCAGATCGCCGTTCGCGCCGCTCATCATCACGGTCTCGGCAAGCAAGCCTTCATACATGTCGGTTCGGTACATCTTTAGATTCCTTTCGATGGATGAATACTCAGGAAATACAATACCAAATTCCCGATCTTGATGATCTCATGAGTAGGTGTGACTGCCAGTGTATGAAGAATCGAATGGTTCGTCAAGTTTTCACACAGCCGTTTTCTATAAACTGGCTAAACTCCTGGAGGAAACGACTCTTACAAAACCTTCGAGCATTTTTCACAATGTCGTCTGTGCAAAAGGAATCGACCCGGGCTTCAAACCGTTCAACAGCATCGATCAGACTGTCAAGGGATTGATGCTCGAAAAATAATCCAGTCTGACCATCAATCACACTTTCCAAAGCGCCGCCCTGGCGATAGGCGAGGACAGGAGTGCCGGCTGCCTGCGCTTCCACGATGGCGATGCCGAAATCCTCCTCTGCCGCACAGACAAACCCACGCGCTCCTGCGATCAATTCTGCTGTCCTGGAATCCGGCTGATATCCAGGAAGCTGGACGTTCGATTTTGCCTTGTCCTTCAGGCGCGGCAACTGCGGACCGTCTCCGATTACGAGCAGAGGAAGTCCAAGCTGTGAGAACGCCTGAACGAGCAGGTCGACTCGTTTATGCGGTACGAGCCGAGACACGGTAATGTAATAATCGCCGCGCTTAGGGCCGGGTTTAAACCGCTCGATTTCCACAGGTGGATAGATCAAGCGTGAGTCCCGGCCCCAGGCTTGTTGAATCCGCCTGGCGACTGCACAGGAAATGGCAGCGAATGAATGAACGCGTGACGCGGCTTTCCTGTCCCATTTTCGGAATGCGCCCATGAGCTGATGTAAGAACCATGTCTTGCGCGCATGGGTGCCGTTGAGGTTGAGATCTGTCCAGGCGTAGCGCATGGGTGTATAGGTATATGAATAATGTCGAGCACCGTTATGATTCCGCACCCCGTGTGCTACTGCATAACTGAAGGATACGATCACATCGTAATCACGCAGGTCAAAGGACTCGACTGCCCGCGGCATGAGCGGCAGAAAGAAACGATGATGTTTTTGCGCGAGAGGAAATTTGTTCAGGTATGATGTTTGGATGTCCCGGTCTGCAAGAGCTGTTCCATTGAAGAGACGTTTGTTGTAGATCAATGTGAACACATCCGCCTGTGGGTATGCCTCCAGCGCGGTGAACAGGACCTTCTCTGCTCCACCGAGGGCTGGAAGCGCATCGATCACAAACGCGAACCGCGCTTCAGCTTTCATGCAGAGCGTTCCAGATGATGCGGGCAGGTCTCTGCCACGGGAATAATTCTGCCCTCGCCAGCCCTTTTTCCTTCATGGATAGAAGCAAGTACTGATCCGACAGGCAGTTCCTGATTGCATTCGTTAGCCCATCTGTTTCAGATAATTTGAAGATGACACCTGATTCGCCCAGGACTTCCGGCAGCGCGCCACCATCCGAGGTAACAACCGGTGTGCCGCAGGCCATCGCTTCCAGGATCGGCAGACCGAATCCCTCATCGAAGGAGGGAAGCACGAAGAGAGTTGCGCCGACATACAGGCCGGGCAAACACTCTTCCTCCACGAACCCAATGAAGTGGACACGTTCCACTTGATTCATGCGGCTCACAGGTGCGAACACGGATCCATGGGTTCCTGCAATGATCAGCCATGTGTCTTTGAAGTCGTCCTTCACCCGCTCCCATGCCTCTAATAAGCCAGTCAGGTTTTTGCGCGGTTCCAGCGTCCCGACGAACAAAATGTATTTCTCTGGAATTCCATATCTTTCCTGCTTCACAGCGGGATGAAAGACCGACCGATCCACCCCATTGGGAGTCACGACAATATTTTTCACTCCGAATCGTCTGCATATTTTGTTTCTCACATACTCGGAGGGTGTGAAGATCACCCGAACGCGTTTGACCAGGATGGGTAAAAACAGCCGATACCATGCGGCGAAACTTTTGCGGAACCACTCGGGATGTTCGAGCGGACTCAGGTCGTGCAGGGTCAATGCCTGATTCGATACCAGCAGCGGTCCGCTGTTGGCGGGCGACCACAATACAGATGCAGGCTGCACCTTTCGCGGCAGATCCAACTGTTCCCACAAATGGCCGCGCCAACCGTTCACCCGCGTCCTCTCCAGCCGGCAGCGGTCACCGATCAGGGAAAGGATTTCGCGCCCGTGACGCTCCACACCGCTGACCCGCCGCGATAGGAATCGTCCATTGACAACAATCTCACTCGTCATCGTTCGCCAACTGTCCTGCCCACAGGCCGAGTACAAATCCAAGCATGAGCCGTCCAGGCGGGATGGACCAGAAATAATGATCGAACATGCTGATGACGCCCAAGCCGGTCAGCGTCGCACCTGCAAGGATCGCCTTTGGTTTTTGGGCCTTGATGATTTTCGACGCGATCGAGATCGTTAGAGCAGCAATGATAAGCTGTCCGAGTATGCCCAGCTCTGCTCCAAAGAGCAAAAAGACATTATGGACCGGTTCGATGATCGCACCCTCGACAGCACCCTCTGCAAGCTTAAGGATAAATGAACCGATACCAACGCCAAACAACGGATTCGCACGGATCATGTCGAGTGATTGTTCCGTCAGCCAGGCGCGCCCAAACGTGGACAGATGTTCGGTCTGTACGGGTGCATTACTGAACCGCGTGAATACAAGTTCCTGCAATGGATAAAGGGTAATGACTATCGTTATCACACTCACTGCGATGAGAAGGATCACTCGTCTCCACTCAAGGTGTTTCGGCTTCAATAAGAGAATAAAGAGGAATGCAGCAACTCCCAGCCAGGCAGAACGCGAGAAGGTGAAAACGATCAGGCTGAGACCCAGGGTGTAAAGAATGAGAGCAGGAACGTGTATTTTTTGATCGGACATAAAGAGACTTAGCGGGCCCAGCAGGCAGATCAAGGCAAAACCGCCCAGGATGTTAGGATGAGGCAGGGTGCCATAAGCGCGCAGGATTCGCAATCCATTTTGGAGCTGGACGACGCTCGCCCCGCGGATACTGGGATCGAGCAGCCCCGGCCATTTCATCTCCAGCGGCTCCAGAAAAGCTGTTGACTGCAATGCGAAACTTCCAAAGCCGGCAACGATCTGAAATGTCAATGCCGCGCAGAGGCCGAACATTGCCGGTTTCCAGGCATGATTCCAGTCGCGGAGGGAGAAGATCAACAGGCACACAAGACAAACATGAAACG
>DATFET010000465.1:0-3490 GCA_035250835.1 Anaerolineales bacterium | reverse complement strand
CGAGTGCAAATGTGATCAGCGATCTGCATCCTGTGCTGGCGCTGGCAGCGGGTGTACTGGTGGCCGGCACCGTGCATGTCGCCAAGGCGGGTGCTCTCCGCCCGGCCGTCACGGCGACCACCGGCGGCGCGGGAAACGTTCCCGTATCGATTGCAGAGGACATTGTTGCGACAGTCATGTCGATCCTGGCGATCGTTCTCCCGCTACTGGTCGGCACTTTCCTGATCGTCATTGCCGCGTTCGTCATTTACTGGCTGTACCGGCGCTCAAACAGAAAAATCACATCCTGATCCAACTAAAGGAACTGGCATGTCCAATTCAGAAGGACCGTCCTACCCGGGCGGAACCCCTGCACCCACCAGTACTCTGTCGCTGACCAGTCTGATCATGGGAATCGTCGGCTGGGTCCTGTTACCGGTCGTTGGAGGGATCATCGCCATCATCACCGGTCATTTGGCGAAGAAGGAAATCAGGCAAAGCGATGGATTGTTGGGTGGTGATGGCCTGGCAACTGCCGGCCTGGTTCTTGGTTATTCCAACCTTGCCCTGGGATTATGCGGCTGCCTGCTGGTCCTGGTCTTCCCAGCCCTGCTTTTAGGCGTCTTCGGATTCGCAGATCATATCTTCGACGTAATCCGATAACACATTGCTCGCATAACACCGGCCGAGATACGACCTGATATAATCGCCCCATCGGAGCAAGTCATTCTGCTATCATCTGGAGGAACCATGGAAACGCCCCCTATCGTACCCGATCCGGAAAGGCAAACCAGAAACAATACACCCCTCATTATTGGAATCGTCATTGCGGTGCTGATATGCTGCTGTTGTATTATCACCATTCCGCTCCTGCGTTGGCTATGGTTCAATGGGGACAGCCTATTGGGTGTAAGTATTTTCTTGCAGCCGATTTTGGGATGATACTCAGTGAGACAAGGCCGGTTATTTTACATTGTTAAATGAAAATTCTCGTTTACCGACAGCACTCTCGAATGTTTCGAGGGTGTTGTTTTAGTAATAAAAAGACATCGGATAGTAGCACTATCAGGCAAGGACCTCCGGCTCACAGCGGAGGTTTTTTCTTTACGAAAAGCATTTTGAGCTCGTCCAACCCCCTAAGCGCACCGACTCTTAGCTCTTCCTCCAATTGCAGACTTTCAAACTCATCCTCGTCCAGGACATTTTGCTCACCATTGGCTGAGACCCACAGGTCCAGGGCCAAATCCACATAGGAGACAATCCCATCCTCGAACACAGCCGGGAGGCCGATATTGCAGTACCAGCCTTTCACCCTCTCATCGTCCCGGTCATGGATCACCAAGATGTTGTACCAGCGGTCGGTGTAATAGTACTCAACGAAGCGGTCGCCTTTTTTGAAAACGACATCCATGAACGGCATATCGGGGCGGTCGAACAGGGCTTCAAGAACGATCTTGTGCTCATCACGGCTTAACACAACACCTTCATACTCATGCTTAACTTCACCCGCAGGATTCTTCTTCTGTACTTTTACGGAATACCGCATACTTTACCTTTCATTTTCCAAAATGCTATTTTTATGAAAATCAATACGGGATAGCACAAACTGTAATCTCATGCCAGACATTCTATCTTAACAGGTACCTCGATCCTCTCCCCCACCTCGTGCGGTTCAGGCAAATGAATATACACCTCGTTGTCGAGTGTGACTTTGAAATAATCCTGTTGAAAGACCACATCGGCAACAATACCGCTTAGTGGATGTACCGTACCCGGGCGGCCCTCATTTTTGGGAACTATTGCCGGCAGGGGCCGCACCAGCAAGTGTATTTTTTCTCCTACCTGATGTTTGTGCCCGCAGTGGATGATCAGGGTTCCAACATCACTTTCCACTTTCCAGCTCGCATTTTTCGCAGATTCTCGAACCTCTGCCCTGAATACATTTCCCAGCCCAAGAAACCTTGCCACAAATGCAGATCCCGGGCTGGCCCAGACCTGTGCAGGGGTACCTTCACAGATAATTTTTCCTTCGTGCAGAATCAAAACCCGGTCGGCAATTGTAAAAGCCTCCTCCTGATCATGCGTGACATAGATGGCCGGAATTTCGGTTTGGTGCAGAATCATCCGCAATTCATTGAGCAAATCTTCACGCAGCGTGCGGTCCAGGGCGCCAAGGGGCTCGTCAAACATCAACAGGCGGGGACGGATGGCCAGGGCACGCGCCAGTGCCACACGCTGCTGCTCGCCGCCGGAAAGGTCGGTTACTTGTCTCAGCTCAAAGCCAGACAGATTGACGGTTTCCAGGGCAACGGCTACACGCTGGTCAATTTCTGGCTGGGGCAGCCGTCTCATTTTGAGACCGAAGGCTACATTCTCTTCGACGTTCAAATGGGGAAACAAGGCGTAGTCCTGGAAGACCAGGCCGAAGTCCCGCAGATGGGCGGGAATCGGGGTCAGGTCAACCTCATCGAACGAGATAGATGCTGCGTCTGGATTCTCCAGCCCGGCGATGATCCGCAGCAGAGTTGACTTGCCGCTCCCGGATGCGCCGAGCAGGCAGACCGTCTCGCCCACATCCACCTTAAAAGAAATATCGTTTAGCAGCGGCCGACCTTCATACGTCTTGAAGATGTGACGGACCTCGAGCATTAAAATTCTCCCGAGCCGGGGAGGCGGATTCGCTCGATGAGCAAAATGCTGGCAAGCGTAAGGATCATCAACAGGGTCGCCATCGCCATTGCCTGGCCATAATTGAGTCCTCCCGGCTGGGAGAGGAAGCGCTCAATGGCTACAGGGATGGTCGGATACTCAGGTCGGGCGATCAGGAGTGTGGCTCCAAACTCTCCGAGCGAGATGGTAAAGGCAAAGATCGCAGCGGTAAGCGTGGCGCGACGGAGGATCGGCAGGTCAATACTCCTCCACACCTCAAACGGCGAGGCACCGTGGACCGCCGCCGCCTGGCGCAGACGTTCGGGGATGGAGGCAATGGCAGGCTGCAGGGCGCGTATGACAAACGGCAGGGCTACCAGGGTATGGGCGAAGGGAACCAGCCAGGGCGAGACCAGCCAGGCGCCGAATGTAATGATCAACCCCAGCCCAAGCATTACGGCAGAAGACCCCAATGGAAGCATGATCAGCGGGTCGATGATCCTTTCAAGCCGCGAGGGTTTCGCCAGAGCCACCGCCGCAGGGAAGCCCAGCAGCAATGACAGCAAGACGGTCATACCTGCATATCCAAGCGAATTGATGGTTGCCTGGATCGGTGGAACATAGAATACCGAGCCTCGCCGGTTCTCAAACAGTTCCGTGTAGTAATCGGTTGTAAAGCCGTATTGAACCTCGCCGCGTTGGCCGCGGTCTGCTTCGAGACGGGAGAGGGAACGGAATGGCAGGGCGAGAAGGGGCAGAAGAAAAAAAGCTGTGAGAAAAAGACCAAAGACGGCGACAAATATTTTTTCACGCAAGGTCCCGGGCTTGCGCCTGCTCGATATTTCGGAGCGCTGAGCAGATT
>DATFET010000463.1:0-11537 GCA_035250835.1 Anaerolineales bacterium | reverse complement strand
TTCAACTGCCTTGTAAGAAAAACCCGCAGGGTATGTGAACCAATTATGAATCGGTGCACGCAAACTATCTTTAAATGTGCCCCACTCTTGCGTATCAGTTGGCTTTTCCTGTTCAATATCAAATAGGGCTGCTTGTTTGGCTCTCATCTATCTACCTACTATCCTTCAATTTTTATGGGATTGTACCGCAAACAATAAGACATTCTTACTCTTTCAAACTCTCCAATCCTTCCATCAACCTCTTGAACGCGCCTTCGGTCCGTTCGACGGGGGTGGCGTAGGAGAAGCGAATCCATTCGCCACCAAAGGGCGAGAAGAACGCGCCAGGGACAACGGCGACTCCGTGATTTTCGGCGAGATATTGACCGAGCGGTTCCGTGTCTGCCCAGCCTTTGGCTTGGATATATTCCCCAACATGGATAAACGCATAATATCCCTTGCCGATGATGTGAGTCATTTCGTTGTGGAGGAGCAGGTCTTTCAATGCAACGCGGCTGGCATTGGTCGGTTCGACAATGGTCCGGGCGGCTTCGGCAAATCCCATTTCGTAGGCTGCCATCGCAACAGCTAATGAAAAGAACGAAGGGATCACTCCATGTGAAGCTCGCGCCATGATGAACTTGATCACTGCCTCATCCGCGATCAAATGGCAGTTGCGGATGTTGGAGCCGCCCAAAGATTTCGTGATGCCATCCAGGAACATGATCCGTTTGCGATCTTCGGGAGTGAAATTCTCGAGAAAGGAATTCATATCCATCGGTGATTCGTCAGTCACGTAGTGATACATCCAATCGAAGAGGACGAATGCCACGCCAGAGTCCAACGCGCATTTGGCAAGAGAAACCTGCTTCTCAACGGGAATGGTCAAGCCAGTGGGGTTATCAGGGTTGGTGATGACCAGACCTGCGATCTTGCGTCCCCTGGATTCGGCGAACTGTACACTCTCCCGGATCGCGTCTTCGGAATATGCCCATCCCTGCGCGGGATCTCCGGGTGCCCACAAGACATTGGCTCCCACGCCATAGGGTCCCCAGTTGTAGGAGATCCACGGCACGCGCGAGACCATGATCAAGTCGCCCTGTCGTCCATAGCCGAGCGCCATCATTGCCTGATAGGCTTTGACCAAAGCATCGCGTCCGCCCGCTGTGCCGAGGACGTTGGCCGGTCCCCAGCCAGAGGCCGCGTCCAATTTCCAATACTGTTCGATCACCGACTTGCGATAGGCCTCTGTTCCAAAGGGCATGTCATAAGCAGTACCATGATCCAGATGAAGCTGGAGGGCGCGTTCCAGAATCGGTTTGGGAATCCCGGGCAATGACACGCCGCCATCGCCCTGGGAAGCGTCAAAGATTTTCTCTGCGGGATTCTTCTCCTGGTACACCTTCAGCGATTTATTGATGAGGAACATGCGCGAGGGAGGAATATCCACCATCAGCCTGAGATGATCACTAACAGGGACGAGATTCTTTTCGTCCACGGCAAAAACAGGTGTGGTGTTGGAAATCATGGTTGCTCCTTACCCCTCCCTAGCCCTCCCCCATTTTCCGCGTACTTCAGCGGAAAATGGGGGAGGGTGCCGAAAAGGCGGGTGGGGTCGTAAAAATAACGCCCCGAAAATTTCGGGGCGTTTGGTGTACCTATCGAGTGTGAACTCTTATCTGTTCACTTGACAACCACCAACGTCCCGTCACTCGGTCGGTGACAGTAGTATTGTCGTTGGTGTCGGTAGTAAGGCTGAACATTGGGCGCAAGGATACCACCGTGATACGGGTGCGTCAAGCAGGGATTTATAACC
This sequence comes from Anaerolineales bacterium, assembly GCA_035250835.1. Lineage (GTDB taxonomy): Bacteria > Chloroflexota > Anaerolineae > Anaerolineales > Villigracilaceae > Defluviilinea. The sequence goes on along the minus strand of DATFET010000463.1, from coordinate 9,742 downwards.
CAATTTCAATTTACGCCGGTGTCGGCTTTCGTCGAATATCCGGCATGAGGAACAACAGGAATCCAATCAGCCTCAATCCCGCACTCAGCCACAATGCCCCGCTGAGGCCGATGTAGGTGGCGAGCCATGTCCCGATCAGCGGCGCCAGGATCATGGAAAGATACTGCATGGATTGAGCCAGCGAAACAAAGGTCGCGCTGTATTCTGCCGGCACGGTCTTCATCAGTTCATCGAAGAAAACCAGGTCAAGCCCACCCTGGAAGAAACCTGCAATGCCGGCGTAGAGAATGATTAATTCCACGCGCGGGGTTGCCGCGCTCAACGCTGGATAGAGGGCCATGCCCAATGTTGTCGCCAACAGGACAAAGCGCCCGCCGCGCAAGCTCGAGATGCGAGGCCAGACGTAGTAACCCACCAGCATGACAATCGTCGTTGTCATGGTGATCGTACCGATCTGGGCGTCCGTGGCGTGGACATCGCGGACGAGATAGAGCGGCATGACCGCTGTACCCAACAGGATCGCAGAAAAATAGACAAAACGCTTGGATGCAAACGACAGGAATGCAGGGTTGGCGCGTAAAATGGTCAGGTAATTTTGAAGTCCTTCACGTGGGTTGGCGCTTTTCGTCAGGGGCGGTGGTTGGGTCTCCGGCAGTGTGATCTTTCTCGAAAAATAATAGCTGAAAAAACCACCCATGGAGAGGACCAGGAACATGACCGAATAGTTGAGCGGAAAGTCAATCAGGTCGATGACACGGGTGACGATAAAAGTCCCGATGATTCCCGTCAGGCCAAAGATCGTCCAACGGCGGCTGAGCAGGTCATAGCGTCCCTTGGGTCCTGCGACTGCATTCATGACCACAGAAAATGCGACAGCCAGTGCGGTTTGGGGAAGAGTGGCAAATGCCCAGATCGCCAGCGTTGCAAGAATGGCTAATTCTTCCGGCACAAGCAGGGTCAGGATTCCGGTCAACGCATAGCAGATGATGACCATCAGGCGGGACAGACTGTACCAGGGAACGACATTCGTCCGGGTTTGCAGGAAACGCCCCACGAGGATTGCCAGCACCAGACCCGTCATGCCCGGCATGGAGGAGAGCAGTCCCACCTGAAAATTGGTCGCACCCAAACGCGTCAGAAAAACGGGTAAAAAAGGGGCGGCGACGTTTGAAATACTGACGCCAACCGCATCGATCTGCACATATCTGAAATTTCGTTTCTGGAGTTTCAGCTCCTGACCGGTGACTTCCGTATCCATGTCGTAAAAGATTATAACGCTCACAGGGTAAAATCATTCCGTGATCGTCATCCGCCCCATCGAACCTAACGAATGGATGGACGCCAAACGGCTTGTCTAGCGTGTTGCCATCGACCTGTTTGGCAGCTCCCGTTCCCTGGAGGAATTCATTGAGTATCATGAATCGCATCATGAATTGAAGGATATGGACGACATTCAGATCAGTTACTTCGAGAACGGTGGGATATTTCTTGCCATGTTCGATAACGGGGAAATGATTTGCACAGGCGCCATCCGCAGGCTGGACGATGAGACGTGCGAGCTTAAACGCCTGTGGCTGTTAAACCAATACCACGGACAGGGCCTGGGATACCGAATGCTTCAGGAGCTTTTAAAAATTGCACGGAACATGGGATATAAGCGCATCCGTCTCGAAACGGACCCCGCGGCTCAACTTCGAGCGCTGAGCTTTTATAAACAGGTCGGGTTTTATGAAATCCCGGGATATTCCGACCGCACGGATGAAATTGCCATGGAAATGGAGTTATGAAACGCGTTACGCTGAAAACGCAACCTGCATTTCATAACTTTACTGCCCTCAGCCAATCTGGTAATTGAGCGAAGATCTGCTTCATGACTTCCTTTGCACGCTGATTGAACAGGTCGATATTATCGTAGGCTTCGCCTCCCGTTTCACTGACCAGGTCGCTGACGCCGCGCAGAATCAACAGGCGGGCGTTATTTTTATTCGCCACCCAGGCAAAAGCTGCCGACTCCCAATCCGCTGCGATGACGCCTTTTGATCTCAGGAGCGCGATCTTTGCGGGCGGCAGGTCGCTGTCTGCCGAGGCGATGGTGCCGCGTCGGACAGGATGAGGATAGGGTTCCGCGAGCCAGCTCAAGTCCAGTGTGGAGGCGTAGTAATTCGTAATATCGAGGTCGCCCATTAATTCGACGATGTCGTACACGAACGTCCCATCCACCAGAATGACATCGCCCTGATCGACCACCCCTTCGAATCCACCGCAGGTACCCAGGTTGAGGATCAAATCGGGAAGATGATGATCGATCACATATTGAATCGCGGCCGCCGAGGCGATCTTTCCCCATCCACTGTGAAAGAGTTTTAGATCCCAGGTCTCGAGAGTCAGGTCGATCGCCTCTCCATAAGGTGATCGATGGATTTCCGAGTTGGGGAACAAAAGTTTGACGCCTTCCCACTCGGCGATAGCAGAGATTAAAACCACTATTTTCATGGGTGCCATCCGTAGAAATCTATTTTTGTAGCATTTCAGATTATAACGGTCTACATTGGTGCTGTATAATCACCCTATGCCGCAGTGGATCAACACCACCGTTGGTAAAGTCCGCATCGAAAAAATTCTCGCAAAGGGGGGCATGGCAGAGGTGTATCTCGGCACGCATCTTACGCTCGAGAGGCCTGTTGCGGTGAAGGTCCTGCACAGCTTCATCGAGGAAGATGAGGAGATGAAGATGCGCTTCGAGCGGGAAGCCCGGGTGGTCGCCGCTTTACGTCATCCGAACATTGTGCAGATCTATGACTACGATACGCTGGATGGGCATCCCTACCTTGTGATGGAATACATCCGCGGCCCATCACTTGCCGCCTACCTGAAAAACCTGCATACCAGCAATGAACGAATGCAGACGCCCTATGTGGCGCGTCTCCTGGGCAAGATTGCCAGCGCCCTCGATTATGCACATGAGCAGGGCGTCATCCACCGCGACGTCAAGCCAGGGAATATCCTGCTGCATACGAAGACCGGAGGATCGCGGTCGATGTTCACCGACCAGATCGAGCCGATCATTACTGACTTCGGGCTTGTACGGATCATGCGCGCCACGACTCAGACGGCATCCGGGCTGGTCAGCGGGACACCTGCCTATATCTCGCCCGAACAAGCCCAGGGCCTCAGCATGGATCTCCGCACCGACATCTACTCGCTCGGAGTGGTGTTGTATGAGATCCTGGCCGGACGCGTCCCGTTCGAAGCAGAGACGACCTGGAGTGTGATCTATAAGCACATCCACGAGCCGCCCCCTCCGATCCTAAATGCGCAGCCCGCCATACAAAAGGTTATCGACCGCGCCCTGGCAAAAAACCCTGATGACCGCTACCAATCCTGCCGCGACCTGGCAATGGATTATATGAACGCGGTCGGACTCATTGCCGAAGCCGCGACCCTCCAGTTTCCGGGGCAGGCAGTTTCCACTAGCCCCATTCCGGAAGGAACCCAGTCAACCGCCGAAAAGCAGAGTCAACCCTCGCGCCGTCTTCTGATTCCATTACTCGGCGCTGGACTCCTTATTCTTCTCCTTGCAGCGATTGGCCTGCCGCGTCTTTTTTCGTCAAACCAGGGGAATGAATTTCCTACTGCCGCCCAGCATGTAATGAGTGTCGTGGAAACACCCAGTCAGAATGCTGATACGGAGGTAATCCCGCCTGTCGAGGAGGCAGAACCAGTAGGTTTACTGCGCTTCCAGGATGGCACCGCGCCCGGCGATCAGATCACGCTCTCCACGTCCAGCATACCATTACCGCAGGAAGGAAGTCAGTATGAAGCCTGGCTAATCGAGGACGATGGCGAGCAGCGCGTCTCTGTGGGTTTTATTGTTTTCGATGACGAGGGAAAAGGCTCACTTACCTATGTGGACCCGCAGGGACGGAATTTAATCGGGATGTATCACGGGCTCGAGATCACGCTCGAGCCAGACCCTGACAATAACCCCATTCCATCCAACGAAGTGGTCTATCTGGTGATGCTTCCAGAAAGCGGATTCACGCATGCTCGTCATGTGCTTTACTCATTCGACGCGACTCCAAACCAGGTTGGTTTTGTCCAGGGCCTGAACACACACACTCGCCTGCTTCAGCAGCTCGCGCAGCAAATGCTGGAATCGTATCAGGCAGGCAATGAGGCTCTCCTCCGTTCTCAGGCGGAGGAAATGGTCAACGCAATCGTCGGAGACCAAAGTCCCGAGCACAAAGACTGGGATAACAATGGCACGATGGATGATCCCGGAGATGGGTTTGGACTGCTCCTGAACGGCGAGAATGAAGGCTACATTCAGGGGACTTTCACACATGCCAATTTAACACAAACTTCAGCAGACGCAACAGAGAACATGCTGGTGCATGGCGAGCATGTAAAGATCGTTGCCAACAATATCGCCCAGTGGACTCCCATGCTGCGCGATCAGTTGATCCTGATCCTCCAGACCCCGCTCAGCCCGGAAATGGAAGATACAGTCCGCAATGCCGTTGCGCTTGCCAACCAGATCCAGGATGGCATCGATGTCGATGGGAATGAAAACATAGAGCCCATCCCGGATGAAGGTGGCGCGACGACGGCCTATGAACATGCATACTACATGGCGGATATCCTCATTCCCGCGACGTCGGATGGTACGCCCGTGCCCTAGTACTCCAACAAGATTAAGCTGGACGGCATTTCAGTCAGTATATCGAATAAATCGCCCTCCAATTTTAGATTGTCCGAGTACTGGCCTTCTTAATCACCCGACGAGTTCTTCAAGAGAAAAAATCAATCATAAATAAATTCAAACTGATATTGCGAGAGCGCCGATTTCATCGGCATTACAACAATCCGCCCATCTTCATTCCAGGATGGATAGTAGTCAAAGTTGACTTCATAAGGTCCGAAGACGGGGTCGTAAACATTCGGGCGATTAGCAAGCGGGTGATTCACCTCACGGAAGACGAAGACGAGCTTGTCTGCGTCATACGGATCAGTGACCACGTTCGGCAATTCATTGCTATCAATCAGGCTCCTTGCCTCCCTGGACAAATAAAAGGTTGTTCCACTATTCGCCACTAGATATTTCTGCAATTCCTGAGGGCGATCCGTGTTGGAACTGGCGGGAATTGATTCGGCAGCATAATTTATCCAGCTGTAATTAATCAATAAGACAGACACCCATCCGACGACTACAACTGTTCTGGCAATTGAGCTTGATTGAATCAACTTTGAATTCCATACAAATATCATACCTCCTGCAGACAGGATGGCAAGGAAGGGGAAAAGCAGAAGATCATTTCTTACCATCATCACTCGCTGCAGACTTATGTAAGGAATGTAAAGTAATGGAACCGAAAGAAAGACCCACGTTTCGACTGCCTTCCAATTCTCTGTAAGAAGGGAATGGAGTCCAATCAGAACAAATACTGAAATCAACAAGGAAATCCAGATATAGTTAGAAAAGAAAACACCGAAAATATACACCAACAGGAGGGATAGGTGTTCCCATCCACGCTGGACTGTGTACCCATAATCACCGCCCCGATAATGATTGATCTCGAATTGGATATCCTGGATCATGCGCTCTGTTTCGATCAGTGCGCCCGGCGTAATCAGCAGGAAGGTCAGGGAAAAGGCGGCTGCCAGACCCAAAAACAAGGCGAGATAACTGCCCCACTTTGCATCTGAATCCCTCAATATTTTATATCCACCCATAAACACAGGAACAAGGAATATACCGCCAAAATATTTTGTCGCGCAAGCCAGGCCTGTTGCAATGGCTGCCGCAAACAACCACATAAATTTTCGTCGACCGGATGAGCGGAGGGCGAGAAACACAAGCAAAACGGCGAGAATGCCGAATTGCATCAGGATTGCATCAGGGGCAATCCAACGGGCATGATATGCAAATTCCCATGATGAAGCCAGAACAGCAGAGCTCAACAGCGCCTGCAGCCATTGCCTTGTCCAGGTAAAAACCAGCAAATACGTCCACAGAATGGATAGTGAAGAAATAAATAAAAACACCGTACGGATGCGAATCGTGAATTCCTTCAATTGCTCGCCCCTCAACTGTTTTTCCATGCTTTCCCTAAATGCGGATCGGTCTGAAAAATAAGTAGCCAGGATTTCCGGAGAAATGCTCACCACTGCCAGGTCATAAATCATGGATGGATAGTTATACCAACCGGGCAATACTTTTCCCACAGGAATGCTCTCACGAATGGCTTTGAAAAGCTTGTGTTCGTCCCAGTGACCACGAAAGCCGATCCCGATCGCCCCACTAAAAATGGTGAAAACCCAAACCGAGAGAAAAATAAGGTGATAGACGACCTGCCGTTGTTTTTGGAATATATTTCGACTTCGTTCCAGGAGGAGAGGAATTGACATTGATTGACTTTTACAATTGAGTTTGATTTCTTTTATTGTACCGTGTTATCGATTTGCAAGCGTGTACGGAAAATGTAAAGGTTCATGGGAGACATGCACTATAATTTCTATATGGCGAACAAACAACCCAATTCACGCATGTGCTTTATCTGCGGGCTGGAAAATCCAATCGGGCTTCATTTGCATATCTATGAAACGGAAGCTGGCGTGGTCGAATCCACTTATGTTGCGCCCGACCATTTTCAGGGTTATCCAGGCGTACTGCATGGAGGCATCGTCGGTGCGATCATCGACGAAATCTCAGGCCGCGCCCATATGGGCAGCGACCCACTCAGTCCACGGTTCATGTTTACTGCCAGGCTGGAAGTAAAATACCGCAAAAATGTACCGATTGGCAGGCAGTTGAAAATTATCGGCAGGGCGGGTAAATTAAGAGCCCGGTCCGCGCAGGCCTGGGCAGGGATCTACGATGCGGATACGAACGAATTACTTGCAGAAGGTAACGCGCTCCTCATCGATGTACCCGCAGATCAGATCGAAAGATCCAGATTGGATGAGCTGGGCTGGAAGGTTTATCCTGAATAGCCGTCAATCATTTGCACTGTATAATAAATCCACTCCCGCGGAGGCATATGATCACCACCTATCACCGACCCAAAACATTGGATGAAGCCCTTACGCTTTTGAGTCAGCCCAATCGGATCCCGCTTGGAGGCGGTACGCTTCTTTCGCACGCTTCGTCGTCGCTCAGCGCGAGCCCGACAGCGGATCCCGTTGAAGTTGTGGACCTGCAAGCCCTCAGCCTGGATTCCGTTAACAAAAGCGGGAACAACCTCGAGGTCGGTGCGACCGTCACCCTCCAGCAGTTGCTCGCATCCGTTCACTGTCCGGACGCGATGAAGTCCGCGCTCAAGCTCGAAGCGCCGCTCAACATCCGCAACACCGCTACCGTCGCAGGGACGATCGTCACCTGCGATGGGCGCTCTACCTTCACATCCGCACTGCTTGCGCTGGATGCGAAACTGGAACTCCGCCGATCAGCAGATTCTCAGGCTGCAAATCTCGGGGATTTCCTCCCGCTCCGTCCGCGCGGACTGATCACATCCATTACCATCCCGCTCAACGTGAAACTCGCCTTTGAATATGTATCTCGCACACCGGCCGACAAGCCCATCGTCTGCGCCGCGCTCACCCAATGGAACTCGGGCAGGACACGGCTCGTCCTGGGCGGCTGGGGAAAAATCCCCCTTCTGGCAATGGATGGTACGGACGCTCACGGTATTGACACCGCGGCTCGCAATGCCTTCCACGAAGCTGCAGACGACTATGCCAGCGCAGAATACCGTATGGATGCCGCCTCCACGCTGGTGAAGAGATGTATATCGCGGCTGAACGATTCATCCACTTCGTAAACAGCATACCTATCGAACTAGGGACGAATCGTGTCCCGTGAGTCTTCCAGAGAGTTGGGCCAATTCCCCTTATTAAAGCTTTGTACAAATGTTTTCAATGCATTAAAGTCCACCTCCAGGATGGACGTGTTGCCAAGCACTGGATCCTGAACGCGCCCATTCTCGAAGAGGTTTTCGGGAAAATAGCCGAACTCGACATTTTGTGCACCCAGTCTGGTCCGCAGGCACAGCAGTTGTCCGATCTCCACCGGTCCTAAATCCGTTTGGACCGATTCGCTAAAGGTTTTGATAAGCTCCGGCAGAACCAGGATCGCAGGGGGACTTAGCAATTTTTCTGCAAATGCCTGCAGGATCAAATTCTGCACCTCGATTCGCGTAAAATCGCCAGACGGACGCATCCGCGCCAGGAGCATCGTGCGGTATCCATCCAGGTGTTGTTTCCCAGCCGGGAAGTAGCGATTGCCATCCCTGGAGCCTCTCACCCGTCCATCGACCACAAACGGCATATCGATGTCAATTCCACCCAGCGCGTCGACCATGCGCACAAAAGTCTGGATGTTCACCGCCACAAAGTGATCCACCTCGGCTCCGAAATTATGTTCCAGAGTATCTGCCAATAGCCCGGGTCCCTGAGCGGGTCCATCGTAATAGTTGTAACCCGGGTTGCCGTATAGAAAAGCCTGATTGATTTTCCCGTGTGTGACCCCATTGTGATCCTCAATGCCGGGGATCTCTACATACAGGTCGCGCGGAAAGGTGATGACCTGGATGCGCGGTTCGATGAAGTCCAGACGCACAATGCGGATCGAATCCGCCAGGCCGATATCGTACGTATCACGACGGGCATCGCTCCCGACCAGCAGGATGAACATGGCTGGCGTTCCGCCGCACAGGATCGGTACTTCGGTCGGGGTCGGCGTGAGCGTTGGTGTAGGTGATGGAGTGAGAGTCGGAGTTGGGGTGGCGGACGCTGTTGCAGTCGGCGTGGCTGTTGGTCGGAGGGCACTGTTCACCGCCCCGCAGCCGATCAGAGCTGGGATGAGCATGGCGTTGGCAAGCAGTACCATAATTCGCCAGGCTGTAGGTTGAAAGCTGCGGTTCGTCGACGGCATTGCTTATTTCCTGTGTGGATGGAGTAAGAATAACAGACGTCTCCAGATTCATACAATGGATTCCCGCACTGAATTGTTCCAGGAATTCCATTGGCACAAGTGTACAGGTATAATTTCAGTGTGGCACAACTCCCACTCAACCAAATCCTGCTCGGCGATGGTATTGAAATACTAAAAACCTTACCCGAAAACTCGGTGGATTTGATCTTTGCCGATCCCCCATACAATCTGCGCAATGACTTATACCGCCCGAATATGACCAAGGTTGACGCGGTGGTTGATGGCTGGGACAAGTTCCGAAATTTCACCGAATATGATGAATTCAGCTATAAATGGCTATCCGCAAGCCGATGCGTACTCAAAGAGACGGGGACGATCTGGGTCATCGGGTCATACCATAATATCTATCGGGTCGGCGCGATCATGCAGGATCTGGGATTCTGGATACTGAACGATATTATTTTTATCAAGAATAATCCGATGCCTAACCTTAGAGAGGTGCGATTTACCAACGCTCATGAGACAATGATCTGCGCTCAGAAAAAGAAGGGTACAAAATATAGTTTCAATCATCAATCGATGAAAGCCTCGAATGATGATTTACAAATGAGGTCAGACTGGCACCTTCCGATCGTCAGATGAAGAGGCGATCCGCGTCGAAAAACGGAAGCCGCCTCGCGTCCCATTTGGAGTGCTGCTCGAAAACGGATTGCTCCAGCCTGGCCAAACTCTTTACTTTGCAAAGAACGGCACTCGCGCAAAAGTCCTGTCGAATGGGCATATCCGCTGCGGCAAGCTCACAGGGTCCAT
>DATFET010000448.1:0-8598 GCA_035250835.1 Anaerolineales bacterium | reverse complement strand
AGGTCCTTACCCTGGCCGGGCAGGACAGTCAGCAGGCCTCATTGACTGCGCCGCCTTATTTCAATCATCTGAGGTATGGGCTGTATTACCATGACTTGATCATCGACGAAGCTCAGAAATACGGGCTTGATCCGCTCTTCCTGTTCAGCGTCATTCGACAGGAAAGCCTGTTCGAGGGATTTGTGCGTTCGACAGCCGGCGCACATGGTTTGATGCAGGTCATCCCTGAGACCGGCGCGCAGATCGCGAGTGAACTGAACTGGCCTCCCTCCTATGACTCGGATGATCTTTATCGCCCTATCGTGAGCACCCGGTTCGGATCCTATTATTTGCACAGGACAAGGGACATGCTCAACGGCGACGTCTACGGCGGGTTGGCTGCATACAATGCAGGTCCTGGAAATGCACTCGTCTGGCAGAAGCTTGCCGGCGGTGACCCCGACCTGCTGCTCGAGATCATCCGCTTTCAGGAAACCAGGGATTATATACGCTTCATCTACGAGATATACAGCACCTATCGTTCGCTGTACAGTATACAAAGTTAAGTTCTTCAGTATGGTTATCAGGTAAGCAATCCTTATGTTGAATCAATCTCTTACAAGATGATTTAAAAAACAACGGTCACCTTTCGGCGACCGTCCGTATTTCTTTACCCCAAATGAGCCAGGATGCGCTGGTGGGCAGTATCTGCATCCATATCCACGACCGAGATCAGCTTGTCGCGGCCGGTGACCCCTGCCACAATATCCATGCGCGAGCGGGGCACACCCAGCACCTCCGAAAGAAAATCCATCAGAGTCTCATTGGCCTCGTTATCAGAAGGCGGTGAGGCAATTCGGACTTTGATCGTCCCATCTTCGAGCAGCTCGACGATCTCATTGCGGCTGGCGCGCGGCGTGACCCGCACTGCCAGTGCCGAGCCTTTTCTCCCGTCGTGCAGGTTGAATTTTCGGTCTGCCATGCCTCACCTCAGCGATAGTAATAATCGGATCAGCAGATTGCCGATCAGCTGAACCAAAACGATCAGGATCAGGGGGCTGAAATCGATCATGCCCACCAGGGGGACCACCCTGCGAATAGGCGCCAGCATGGGCTCCACAATTCTGTCAAGCATTCGGCGGACGGGATGGTAAGGGTCCATGAAATAGGACAGAATTACAGAGACGATGACCAGCAGGACAAGGATAAACTGCAGGAAATTGATAAGAGTAATGAGGATCTGAGTCACGCTTAATTCTCCGACTTATAATTGCGTGGTCCTACAATGGAAGTCCCAACCCGCACGAGGGTTGCGCCCTCCTCGACAGCCACCTGAAAATCGGCACTCGTACCCATCGAGAGCTCATGCCAATCCGCCCGGGGGAAGCGAGATGCCAGATGATCACGTAAAGACCTCAGGCGTTGGAAGAAGCGGCGCGACTCTTCGGGGCCCAATCCCAGAGGCGGCATGGTCATCACGCCTTGAACGCGCAGGCTGCGCAGCTCCAGCAGTTCGGCGATCTCAGGAAGGAATGCATCCCATTGGGCAGGACTTGCAGCCTCCCAGCCCGATTTGCTCTCTTCGCCGCCAACATTGAACTCGAGCAGGACAGGCATCGTTCGATTGCTCTCGGCTGCAAACCGGTCGAGGCGGCGCGCCAGTTTCAGGCTGTCAAGAGAATGTAAAAGTGCAAAATGGTCAGCAACAAGACGGGCTTTGCGGCTCTGTACATGCCCGATCATATGCCATTCTACACCACTTTGCGCGGCCAAGGATTGGATTTTCATGACACCCTCTTCGGCATAATTCTCCCCAAAAATGCGGAGGCCGGCTGCGATCGCAGCTTCCACAACCTCAAGCGGCTGTGTCTTGGTCACCACCACCAGGCGGACTTCGTTCGGATCGCGGCCAGACCGCCGCGCCGCCTGTGAAATTTGTTCGAGAACACGCTGATAGTTTTCGCGGATGGAAGCGGCAAGTTCGTTCATACGACGATTATATCTCCCCAATCATGAGAGCCTGTACATCGTGTATTACAGGCAGACCAGCGCTCCAAAACGTCCCGTGCGCCCTTTCTCGGCGCGGTGTGAGTACCAGTCGCGGGTATTGCAGGCAGTACAGATGCCCGAAATTTCGATCTTCTCCACCCCGGCCCGTTCCAGGAGCAGGCGGTTGGTCTCCCATAGATTGAAATGGATCTTTCCGTTATGAGACCTGAGCAGGCTTTCGGAGTCATCCCCGAATTTCTGCATCACCTGCAGGATGACGTCGGCGCCGATCTCGTAGTGATCCGGCCCGATGGACGGACCGATGCCCGCGACAATATCGGCAGGGTTCGAGCCATAGTTCTTCCGCATGGTCTCGATGGTCACGGTAGCGACGTCGCGCAGGGTGCCCATCCAGCCTGCATGAGCAATCCCAATCACACTTCGGCGCGGGTCGAGCACCAGGATCGGGACACAGTCGGCGAAGCGCATGAAGAGTGTGACGTCAGCCTTATCCGTCAGGATGATATCTGCCTGGCGGTACGATTCCTCGAGCGGGCGAGGCGCATGGGCGCAGACTACATCCGCGCTGTGGATCTGCCAGACGTCGAATATCGATTCGGGGGCGCGTCCCAGGGTTTCAAAGGCGAGGATACGGTTCCGGCGCACGCGCGCCAGGTCATCCCCCACGGTCCCGCCAACATTCAGAGAGCCCCACGGATCCGGGCTGACACCTCCATGACGTGTAAAGATGGCATGTGTTGTTTTCAGGGAGTCGAACTGATAATAACTTAATCGATTATGCTGAAGGATCGACATATCCACCGCGCGTCATGAGAGATTCTTCGTGGCGCTCCGCTTCGTCTTCGGGCTTTACCCTCCGCAGGGCCAGGTATGCCCACTCACCTGCACTGCAGCACACCTGCCCTGGCGGGCGCCACTCATTCAGAATTGACCTTGCTGATCGCTGCGAACTTCTTGATAAAAAACTGACGGGTTGTGCTGAAGGATTCTTCCATATACGGGTAGGCAAACCAGGCAGTCGCGATGCCAAAGAGTGCACCGGTCAACACTCGCAGGAGCGGCGTGCTCTCGCGGTATGGAAGCAGGGATTGCAGGAAAGGCATCTCCAGCTGGCTGAACAGCTGTGAGAAACCATCCAGGGCGATCGGCGCCATGCCGATCAGCACCCAGAACATCCAGTGCAGCGGCTTGAGGCGGCGTCTCGTCAGTGCGTAGACGATGCCAAAGAGAAAGATGCCTGAATAGATGGCCATGTCACGTTCACACAGAGCCATCTTATAACCCACTTCTTCATTGCCGGTGAACTCACGAGCCTGAAACCTCGAAATAGCTGTTGGGTTGTCAAGGTCTTCGTAACCTGTCACTTCCTCAAATGTACGCACATCCGGGATGCCCGCCTCCGCCAATGGATAATAGGCCTGTTCCCCAAACAGGAAAAACGACCTGAACCCAAATTGATGACAGAGCGGCTTGTAGATGGTGTAGAGGACATTGGCTGGGCCGCTCGCGCCGGCATTCATCAGGACGGGCGCCAGCATCGCAAGACCGAAATAAAAGAGCATCAGGATGTTGAAGAGCGCCAGGTAATGCCGCGAGATCCAATACATGGCGCGGTCACCGCCGCTGATGGTTTGCCCGCGGCGGACGCGCTCGTGATGGTCCTGACGGCCCAGCCTGTCGAGTTGACCGCGGCGGTCACCCGCCGCGCCAAGCGTCATAGACAATTTTTGTTGATCGAAGGGGGATTTCAGGACATAAGGTCCCACCTCCACCACCGGGATCTCCAGCAGATATTTTTTCTGGAGGGAAGGATCGCTGTCGATATCGATTTCAACCAGGCGGTGAGGATACTTCGCCTGCAGCGAGTCGAGATCGGTTTTTGCCTGTTCACACAGATGGCAGTCCCTGCGCGTGTACAGCGTGACTGTAAGCATTTTAGAGAATTAGCCTTTATAACCCGAAATCGATCCAGAAGAACTGTCCAGCCTGGGCAATGCGCTCGAAGATACCGGCAAAGAGCATAACGCCCAAAATGACCAGCACAACCCCCATCCCAATCTCGATATAGTGCATGGCTCTGCCATATTTTCTCAGCGTGATGGTGACCCAGCCCACACCCATAGCGGCGATGAGGAAGGGGATTGCCAGTCCCATCGAATACGCTGAGAGCAGCCTGACACCGGTCGCGATCGAGCCGCCGTTCAATGCCAGCGTCAGGATAGCGCCCAGGACGGGCCCCACGCACGGCGCCCAGCCGGCCGAAAAGAAGATACCCATCATCAGGGAGGAGAGATAGCCCCACTTGCGGTCCGGCATTTGCTGGACGCGCGTATCATATTCAAGGAAGGGGATGCGGAACACACCGATCATGTGCAGGCCGAAGATGATGACCACGATCCCACCCACTTTGGCCAGGATGAACCGCAGGTCGAACAGCATCCGTCCGAACGCAGCGGACGCCACCCCAAGCGAGATGAAGACCAGGCTGAAACCAAGTACAAAGGCCAGTCCATGGGTCAATGTGATGAAACGGTTGCTCTGGGTAGCTTCGCCGCCGGCTGCCCGTCCGCCCAGATAGCCGATATAGGCCGGGACAAGGGCGAATACACATGGCGAGAGAAAGGACGCCAGCCCGGCCAGAAAGGCGAGACCGATTGTGACGTGAGAAATATCCATGCAGCTCCAGCTTAACCTTTTATACCCAGGGCGGTCACAAATTGCGTTTTTTTGAAGCTGGGAGATCGCAATTTGTGACGGTGGGCATTATATAACCCTGAAGGTCGCATTCGCCCTCGGTGTTTGCTACTTAGAATTTCGTCTCTGTGGAGACCACGATGGTACCGTGATCCGGAAGCGACATGCGCATCTCGCTCTGCGCCAGTGAGATATGCGGGGTCGTCCAGCGGAAGATCCACTTTGCGTCCTCAGACGTAACATTGATGCAGCCATGCGAGCGCTTCTCGCCGAAGGCATTATGCCAGAACGCGCCGTGAATGGAAATCCCATCCCCGCTGATCACCGTTGACCAGGGCACCGCAGGCGTGGAATAACCCGACTGGAATGTGCCAGCCGTCATATTCAGGGAGATGATCTTCCAATGAGTCAGCAGGTTGCCGACCGGGGTGGCAAGCTCATCGCTGAGCTGCCCGGTTGCAGGATCATAATTCAAGCCGCTGGAGATGCGGCAAAAATAGACTTCGGTATTGCCCTCGAAACAGGACAGAGTCTGTCGGTCGAGGTCGGCGCGGATCGTTTTTGCTGCCGGGTCCACGTCCGGGCTGATCGGCGCCACATCCTCCTCGGTCAGCACCTTGAAGCCGGCGCCATCCGCCCAGTAGTATTCACCCGATGCGCCGTAGCCATAGCCGTGACCGTTCGCACCCTCATTCCAGCGGTATTCCGGAAAGCCACTGCTCGTACGAACCTGATCCATCCAGACCACCTGGCCGTAATACAGACGCGGCGGGAAGTTATAGGCGATGTGGTCCTGAAGCCAGGGTGAGGCGACTGCTCCTTCATGGGCCAATTCCA
Organism: Anaerolineales bacterium; assembly: GCA_035250835.1. Taxonomy (GTDB): domain Bacteria; phylum Chloroflexota; class Anaerolineae; order Anaerolineales; family Villigracilaceae; genus Defluviilinea. The sequence goes on along the minus strand of DATFET010000448.1, from coordinate 3,078 downwards.
CATATGGGACGGTCACTTCTGCCCAGAAGCCCGGCTGCCCGGCCGGCATCTCGGTGATGGGCGTGTTTGGCAGATTGCGGGTGGGCTGCAGGACCGACGAATAAATATACCCCTGGGGCGTTTCGACATAGCGCTGGTTGGTCAACCCACCGACCACGTTCCCGACCACCTCGCGTCCCCATTCCACGAGTGTATCGGCATCCAGCTTGGCGATGGAGGTGTTCTGGCTCGGGTCATTCGTCGGGAGGCTGCGCAGGTCGATGCCCGGGTCGACGACGCGCCCGATAATCGTGCTGTTCGGAAACTGCGGCAGCCGCCTGGGAGCAGATAATGATTCGAAATCTGGGATTGTATAAGGTCTGAAAGCCAATGACCCCAAACTGACACCGGCAATTTTGAGGAAGTCGCGACGAGAAATTGAATGTTTCATTCTTTCACCACAAAAAATTTGCAGCAGCTCTGTCAACATCCCATCAAGGGAGTGCAGCCGTTGCCTCATTAACAGGATAAGGATACCTGCAAACAAATGGCAAGTCAACGTTCCGCTGAGAAAGGTCTAATCTGTGAAGAACTCCTTAAGGGCTCTGAGACAGTTTGCGCTTACCTTGTGTCCCACATCGTCCTCGCAATACGTTACCTTTGCCCCGGCCTGCTCCAGGAGGACGATTGAGTCGCGGGCGCGGTCGATAGGTACAGTTTCATCCTTACTCCCATGGGCAACGAAGAACGATTTGTCTGCCAAAGGCCGTCCTGCGATCAGCGCTTCCGAGCCCTGCGGGACGAAGCCCGCCAGAATGCCCGTTTTGCGGATCCGCTCGGGATACAGGAACGCCAGCACATTGCACAGCGCTGCGCCCTGGCTGAAACCCATCAGGTCGAAGGTACCCGCATCGAGCCCAGCCGAAACGGAGTATTCGTCGATCAGCCTGACCAGCGCCTCGGCGCCTGCGCGCAGCTGCTCGAGGGTCGGGCGTCCAAACTCGGAGGCATCGAACTTTTCCCTCCACGAATAACCGCCTGGCTCAGCAGGATGCGGCGCGCGCGGTGCGATGATCCAATACCTGGACGGCAGATTGCTGGCGAAGACCCACATCGAGTTCTCGTCGCCGGTCAGCCCGTGGACCAGGACCAGCAGGCGGCTGGACGCATGATCCGACGACTCGCGGATGCGAACCGTCCAATTGTTGAAATCGATCAGAGTGGTGTTATTTGGGTCTGGCACGTTTGAGCGCCCATTCGATGGCGAGGAAGATGACCAGGATGAGAATGATCGGGAAGAGCGCAGCCAGCAGGCAGACAAGGCCCATCCCGGCCGCGCCCTCTCCATAGATGATCCAAATCAGTCCCAGCCCGACGATGAACAATAGAATGAAGGCGCCCAGCGCCAGACGAATGTTGGTGTCTCTCGAATATTTTCGCAGATCCTTGCTCAAGCCTTAGCTCCTCACGCGCGGTGAAACCATTTGCGCAATGTAAATTTTTGCTTCAACTGAGGCAATCCTTCACCCGCAGCCTTTTCGCCGATCCGTATCACCTCACGTATCTCGACGAGGTCAAGTGTATCAATATTTCCGACTTTTAAAAGCCAACCTGCTACCTGACAGTTTGTCTCAAAGTACCTCGTTGGTCGAGTAGGTCGGTGATTAGCCGACCATATCGAGACCGCCAACACTCGATTGAAATTTGAAAGTGTCAGGTGGCTGGTTAATCTTCTAAATGTCACGCAGTCCTACCTTGAAGGCTGGAGCGCCACCTGCGGCAGCAGAACGGCCACAGCATGCAGCAGCGCATCCACATCTGCCTGGTCATTGTAGCCCTGGATCGAGATGCGGATGAACTGCCTGTCCTGCCATTCAGTCAGGGGGACTTCTATCTTGTATTTATCATATAAACGAGTCTTTAGGATCATGAGATCCGAGGCAGGCAGCGGCGCAATGCCCATCTGGCTATAGAAATCCGAATCGAGAGGATACAGCGGAGGCAGGCCGCTCAGGTCACAGATCCGTTCGATCGCCTGGCGGAGCAGTTGATGACATCGCTGACGGACCTCATCCCAGTGATGTTCCCGCATGAAGTGGATGGCAGCCGGCACAGCCAAAGCGGCGGCAGGATCTTTGGTGCCGCTCCACTGCAACAGGTCCACGAAGCGCGAGCCAGTTGCGATCTCGGGCGTTGGATGATAGCCCCAACTGACGATCAAAGGCTCCACCAGCGGCTGGACTTCTCGCCGCACATACAGGAACGCAGAACCCTTCGGCGCCAGCATCCACTTATGGCAGTTCCCAAACACGACGTCGGCACCCATCCCCTGGAGGTCGACCGGGATCTGACCCGGAGAATGGGCTGCATCAAGTATAGTCAATATTCCTGCTTCTCGTGCGCGGCGGCAGATTTCTTCAACTGGCATACGCAATGCTGTGGAAGAAGTAATGTGGCTTAGATAAACAACCTTTGTTCGTGAAGTAACTCCCTGCCAAAATTGATCAACAATTTCTTCTTCTGATCTCAGCGGAAGTGGAATGTGTTGATGAACATACTTTGCGCCGGCTTTCCCGCAGATGAATTCCCAGGTGTAGTCACAGGCGCCGTACTCATGATCGCTGGTCAGGACTTCGTCCCCGGGCTGCAGGTCCAGGGAGCGGGCGATGATGTTTGCACCGTGCGTCGCGTTGGGGATGTAGACGATGTCGTCGGCAGCCCCGTTAAGATATCTGCCTAACGCCTGACGTGACTCCTGCATCAGGCTGTTATATTCTCTGCCCAGAAAGAGGACCGGCTGATGCTCGAGCCGCCGCTGCCAGTCCTGATACGCTTCAAATACAGATTTCGGTGTTGCCCCGTAAGAACCATGGTTGAGAAAAACGATATCGGGGTCGAGGAGGAAGTGCTGTTTTAGAGAGGCCATGCAGCTATTATAAGAGATGAACCTACGCGGCTTGTAAAGCTGGAGGAGGCCTTATGCCGATGTCGTGATACTTTTGTTATGAAATTACATCTTTTTAAAGAGATTCCTCGTTGCATTCAGCATGCCAAATGTTGTATAGTATTGGTAATTGCCGACACGGTAAAATCGATACC
>DATFET010000442.1:0-10847 GCA_035250835.1 Anaerolineales bacterium | reverse complement strand
GTCAAGAGAATCGGTGTAATCTCCAAAGCCGGCTCTGGCTGGGCAAAAGAGCTCAACCTGATCAGCTGGAACGACCGCGACCCGAAGTATGATATCCGCGACTGGTCGGCTGATGGGAGCAAGATGGGGAAAGGGGTGACCCTTTCAAAGGAAGAGGTGTTAGCGCTCAGGGAGTTGTTGAATACGATCGAGTTATAAACAGCGTTACTGCTTTATGGGGTGATCTCTCCCATTTCCTCGCCGTTCAGAATGACCGTATATGAGCCGCTTGAATAACTGCCCAGCGGAAGGCTGACCTCGAAAGGAGAGAGCACCTGCGTGCAAACCCTGTTCGGATCGACCACAGAATAGATCTCCACCTGGATCTGGTTTTGTTCGTTCGGCTCCTCCACCACAGCGCGCAAATGGTGACAGGGAGTAGGCAGCGAGCCTGTTACATGCAATTGGTACTGCGGGGGGAAACTCTCCAGGATCAGAATGTCCTGTGAATCGATAAACGCTTCATCCCGCGTCAAGGCTTCATCTCCCTCGGCGGGTGCATAGGGATTGATAGGCGGCTCTTCTCCTCCAGGGGACTGCGCGGTCGCGTCGGGGTCATTCGCCACCGGCGTTGGCGCGTCGGCTTCGAGCGGAGCACAGGCGGACATCAGTAGAAGCAAAACCATAAGCAGCAACCAAACTCTATTGATCATATTCTTCTCCAAGCTTCCGTATATCTATTTGAACGATGAAGCATCCATCTCTGTTCCCCTTCTGTGTCAGAGTCAGTTGATGTGGAGACCAGCCTTCTTCTCAATTTTGTCAATCGCAGTTTACAATAGAAGAGAGTTATGAAGTCCCAGATAAACATCTGCTTCAATTGACATCCATCATTCAAATTATAGTACGGGATAAATGAAACCAATGAACCCACTTCGCAGCAGATCGATCCTCCTCGTTGTCCTCGCTGTATCACTATCATTAGCAGTTAGGAAGGCTGCGGCAGCGCAGGAGGCTTCATCTCTGCCGGGGCAGTTCGCCTATGTGGACAGCGGTACGCGTCTGTTCCTTGTGCGAGGAAATGTTGACGAGCCAATCCTGCTTGTCCAAACAACGCAGGGCACATCGGTGGGATATCCACACTTCTCGCGGGATGGCAGATACTTGGCATATTGCACTTATCAGCCTCTGACAGAGGCTTACCCTACACTTTACTATTTGGATACGCTGACCCTCGAGAAGGTTCTGGTCACGAATGACGGCTCGTGTGCCTACGACTGGTCGCCGGATGGAGGAACCCTGATCTTCTCCACGCCCGCCTTCCTGGGAACGGAGAGGACTGTGGCGGATGGTATCTGGTCTTATTCCCGGGAGACAGGTTCGCTTCAGCTGCTCATCCCAACCGACTCGCCAATTATCGACCCACGCTGGTCCCCCGACGGGAAGATGCTCAGCTACTTCGACTTCTGCTTCGAATGTGGGGGACAGTTCTATACCTATGACCTGACGAGCGGAATGACAAAGGAATGGTCGCAGGAAGGCACTGACGAGTACATCGGTCCGAACGTAGACTGGTCGCCCGACGGCAGCTCTCTTGTGTACGATAAAGAGATTCCCATCTACGCCGCTCCAGGTGAGACATATGGTTTGTACCTCGCCAGCAGTGACGACCAGACGCGGGACGAGATTTACTCTCAGCCTGGGCGAGGCGCGTTCTATCCCATCTGGTCTGCGGATGGGAAGCGCATCGCCTTCGCCTCTTTCGAGAGCTTCACCATTGGGAATTTTCTCAACCGCCGCGCCGACCTGATCACGGTCGCGCCAGACGGCCCATACGAACAAAAGCTGTATTCCTCCATTTATGAGCTTTTTCCACAGGCGTGGTCGCCGGACAGCCGCTACCTGTTGTTCGTCGAGCCTCTTTCAGCCTCTCAGGGTTCTATCCAAAATCAACAACTGGTCCTGCTGGATGTAGAGAGCGGCAACTGGCTCTGGACGACATCCTCCTCGGAATTCATCACAGCCGACTGGGCGCCTCTTCCCGATGCCTCGGACATAGGTGCATCTACCGAGCCAACTGCACAGATGGCAGGTAAGGATGGGTTGCTGTTCGTTTCCCCTGATTATGCCCTGGCATTCTATGATCCACTTACAGGTCAGGCGCAGAAGCTGACCGCGTCCTTCTCCGGCACCCAGCTCAGTGTCTCGCCGGATGGACAGACAATCCTGTTCGGAGATCAGATCGTAACCATTCAGAGCCAGGCGGATGGGACAGTATCGGCATCGGTTATCGAGTCGCCTCATCCTCAATTCTTCTACAACATCAACTGGTCACCGGACGGCCAGAAGTATGGTTTCGTGAATGAGGACGATACCGCCTGGGTGGGTGAACTGTCCGGGGCTCGGATGCAGCTGCCCGATGGTGAGTTTCCGCCCGATTGGTCATTCGACGGGCGCTGGATGGCATATTGTGACAAGGAAGGCAGATTATGGATCGCCGAGACCGGCAAGCCCGCCGACTGGATCATTCAGCAGGATCGCTGTTATATAGAGTGGTCACCGACGCAATCCATCCTGGCATACACCACCCATCCCCCTCTTGACTTCGAGAACCGCGCTGACGGTACAGCCTTCCTTTATGACCCGATCAGCGGTCGAACGCGGGAGGTCGCCCAGGCGATCAGCGGCCTCGAATGGTCAGTAGATGGGAAGCTCATGAGCATCGGCCGCATCACCACGGTTGGCGCCAGCAATTACTCTTATACGATAACAGTCATCAACCTGGAGACCGGCGCAGAGCTGCTCATGGATGAATACCATGCCGAGATGTACGGGAGCACCGACTGGATCGAACAGGCAGATGGATATCTGTTCGGCAGGTATCGCTTCCAGGCTGACCTGCTCACAAAGGAAGCAGTGGCAGACTCACTTTTCGATGCGAGGCGGGACGGCAGCAGGCTACTGATAGGCAGCGGTACTTCGGAAAACATTGAGATTGGCTGCCGCAATGGTTCTGCAAATGTCTACTCTCCGCTCCTGACCGTGACCCTGAGCGATACGCCCGGGGCCGCAATGCCAGGCCTGGAAGCACAGTTTTCTCCGGATGGAGAATGGGTACGGATCAGCGACTTCGTGGAAGATAAGACGGTCAACTGGCTTGCCCGCTGTGCGACGGCTGCGCCGGTCCAGCTGGCGGGGAATGCCGGGCTGTCCAACCAGTACTTCTCCCCAGACAGCGCCTGGCTGGTGATGGAGCAGACACATTCATTCGAAGAGCAGGCCTCCAAAATTTCCCTGCAGGAGCTGGCGAGCGGGACCGTGAAGGAAGTCCAGGCAGGCTTGAATACCAGCTCGGCCTGGTTCAGGATGCCTGAACCGCCTATCGTTCCCTTGGAAGAGGTCCAGCCAACCGAAAGCGTTGCAGCCAGCAGCAAGAGCGGTCCGATCGACCTGCAGAGCGCTACCCCTTCGACAAACGGTATCCTGCGGCTGCTGCCCTTATTGTTGTGGGCTATTGCGCTGATTGGTGTGGTACTGGCGGCGTACTTCCTATGGATGCGGTCGGTGGCTGCTCACCCACAGCAGACGCCTGTCGCTCAGGAAGCCGTACAAATGGAGGCAGTGCCTCAAACATCACCTGCTTCCAAACTTTCAGCCGAGGAGGTCGAGGATGCCTATCGGGAAGGCGTCGAGTTGGTCCGCGCAGGGAAAGCGGCGGAAGGCATCGCTGAGCTTCAGCAGGTAGTATCTGCGACAGCGGACAATGAGGATGCCTGGTTCTGGCTTGCCATCGCCAATGTAAAACAGAAATCCTACCGCACTGCCGAACGATGTTTCCTGCAGGCGAAGAAGCATGGGCACCCCGAGGCAGATAAGGCGCTGGAGTGGTTGAGGAGGCAGGTGTCATAATGGATACCCCCGTTGGTGAACTGCAGGGTGCCGGATGTTAGGTGCTATAATTCTGGTAGAAAAGTTTCCCTGTCACCCCGGTGCAGCCGAAGGTGCCGGGAGGTTGGATGGAAGTTTTCCATCCAATACACCTGGAGGAGATATGCGTTATTTACGGAAGATCACCGTCATATTCATCCTTGCGGCGCTGCTTGTGCCGTCGTCCGTACAAGCAAAACCAAACCCACCCGTTACACCAGGTTCTGTAACAGGCATTGATTGTGGGCTGCCCGAGTCAAACGCCGAGGGCCTTGTCATCCTGAACAACTACTACCCTGGCTACTGGTGGGACCATACCGACCTTACAGTGGCTGTCAAGGCACACCCGAAGGCGAAACCGGAACAGTTGGCCGCCATTCATGATGCGATCGCGACCTGGAGAGCAGTACTGGATCTATGCTTTGACGGGTTGATCACACTGACCGATGTGACTGTCACCAGAGGCAGCCAGCAAAGGGTTGCTGATATCGTCGTCCACTATGTGCCAACAGCTGGAGGCGTTGTCTTCGGCGGATATGCTATTTGCGGTGACCACGGCTGCCCCAATATCCTGGTCCGCTCGGACCTGCCGCCCAGCCTTGACCGTGAACCCTATACACCCGAGTACCTTGGATGGGTAACGCTGCATGAGATCGGTCACGCTCTGGGGCTGGGACATGCCACCAACCTTCTGGAGAGCACCGACTTGATGGGCTATGGCTGGCCTGACCTGGGTGACCCTGTCCTTTCAGATTGCGATGTCGATGCGCTGGCATTCGTCTTTGCCTGGGCATTCGAGGGCGGTGACCCATACCCTCCTGCACAAGGTCCTTATGATTGCTCGCTGGATTGATTGAGCAGTTACCTATTAATTCTTCCATTATGGGCCTGGAGTGAAGCCAGGCCCGTTATTTTATGATTACAGAAATTTCCTGTCAGAATTGAGCAAACACTCATCCTCTTGCCATTCCTTCATGATCACGCAGGTATCATCAGCCGCCGGTTGGTATTACGATAACCTCGATATCCTGACTGCTCGTGTGGATAAAAGCAGGCTTTCGCCTTCCGATCACTCAGTCAAAATTATATCAAGGACAGAATCGATAAGATATTGATTTGATATGCACCTTGACTGGATTTGTGAGATAATCACCAGCGAATCATTCCGTAGCAGATATAGCAGCCATTACCGTTCACCCTTATTAGTATCTCATCGCAGGAGAGTATTGTATGAGAAGCAGGGGTATGCTGCTGGGCATAGCGATCCTCGGGATCGCCGTGCTCAGCTATGGTGTGCCATTATTTTTCTTTGGGGGAGGAAATAGACAACAGGATTTGATCTTCCTGGTGCCAACTGAAACCGCCAGTAGTACACCGACGCCAAATGCAACGCAGACTTCACTGGAGGTGCTCAGGCTTTCATTTACACCGACTGCTTCCCCTAGCAGTACATTTACTGTGACCCCAAGCCTGACTCTCACACCAACATCATCACCGACGATCACGCCCAGCCCAACGATCACGCGTACTCCCATACCTACTCCAACGGCGACTCCCCGTCCAACATTTACAAGCCGGCCTGTTTTAGATAGAGTGGTGTTGACTCCATCGCGCACTGCGACATCACGTCCCACTGCTACTTTGACTTCGATACCAACCAGAACACCGACTCCCGATCCAACGAATACTCCCGTGCCAACTAACACGCCTATCCCGGAGCCCAGCAATACGCCGCAACCTCCACCCACCGATGAGCCAACACCTACAAATCCGCCACCGCCAACCGAACCTCCAACAGATCCGCCGCCCGAGCCTACCTCAACCCCGGAATAATCGTTTTGACGGTCATTCGCCAACCATCCTGCAGTCGGCAGATTCTCCTGATCCAATACCCGGATACCTGACACCGAACTGTTCAGGATGGTAAAATCGTCCTGTGGAGAATCAACCAGGCAAGCTCCTGATCGTGGAAGATATACCAGATATTCTCGCGCTTATTAAGACTACATTGGAATTCAAAGGTTATAAGATTGTCACTGCCCGGAATGGACAGGAGGCGCTCGATGCCATCGAGCAGGAACGCCCTGCCATCATTATTACCGATATCCTGATGCCAAAAATGGACGGCTTCAGCCTGGTGCATCAGCTGCGTATCGACCCGGCGACACGCGATATCCCCGTGATCTTTCTCTCCGCTACTTATGTTACCCCGGAAGACAAAGCTTTCGCCCTGAGCCTCGGCGTTACCCGTTTCATCGAGAAGCCGGTCAACTTCGAAGAGTTCCTGCCCGCCGTATCAGACCTTCTTTCACAAGGGGAGAAATCAGAGCAGAAGCCGCTCGACGAATTCGAATTTTATGATGGCTATCGAAAACGGCTGGAAACAAAACTGCTGCATAAAAATTCTCAGATCGCACGCGCCAGGCACCTAATGGACACGATCCCGGATGCGGAAAAATCCTCTGTTAATACTTCGCTTCAGCAGGCATACGATGAGCAGCGGGAAATCCAGAAACTGCTGGACCAGATCCATGAATTGCTCGAAAACTATGATCACAAGGATCAGCAGGCTTGAGCTTGCCCTGAACGCGCTGCAATCCGATTTTGCCTGGTATCAGACAAACATCTGCGGTTGATTACCTTACACTTTCAAAATCGGGACGCTGATTCATGCAGAAAACGCAGATCTTTTTGCTTGAATCAGCGAAAATCAGCGTTTTTCTGCGTCCCAAAGCCATTCTGTAAGGTAATCAGCATCTGCGGTTGTTTATACACTTCATCCTCTATGGAGAAACGATCATGAGATATTTCCTCACGGGCGCGACCGGGTTTCTGGGTGGAGTGCTTGCCCGTCAACTGCGTCAGACCGGGCATGTGGTCAACGCTTCGATACGCGATCCGAAAAAAGCCACTGAGCTGCAAAGCATGGGAGTCAACTTGTTCCCCGGAGATGTGACCGATAAGGAATCGATGCGGGAGGCCATGCAGGACGTGGACGGAGTTTTCCACGTTGCGGGTTGGTACAAGATTGGGGCGCACGATAAAAGCCAGGGTGAAAAGGTAAATATTCAGGGCACACGCAACGTGCTCGAGCTGATGCAGGAACTTCGCATCCCGAAAGGTGCATACACGAGCACGGTAGCGGTGAATTCCGATACGCAGGGAGAAGTCAAAAATGAGAGCTATCGATTCAATGGCACACATCTCAGCGAATATGACCGCACCAAGGCCGAGGCACACCACGTTGCAGAGGGATTCATAGCTCAGGGTTTGCCGCTGGTGATCGTCATGCCGGGCGGCATTTATGGACCTGGGGATACATCGACTATGCGGCGAACCTTCATTGATTTTCTCCAGGGCAATCTGCCAATGCTTCCGACCCGGGCCGGAATCTGCTGGGCACACGTGGACGATATCTCCTACGGGCATGTCCTTGCAATGGAAAAGGGTGTTCCTGGAGAATCGTATATTATTGCCGGGCAGCCTGCCACCTATCAGGAAGCCTTCCAACTTGCCAGCCAGATCACGGGCAGGAAAATGCCGATAATGGTCTCCTACCGCATCTTCAAAGCCTTATCGAAGATCATCAAACCGCTTGATTCGCTGCTGCCTGAAACGTACACATCCGAATCCTTACGAGTACTCGGTGGTCCTACCTACTGGGCAGATAACAGCAAGGCAAAACGTTTTCTCGGCTACAACCCGCGTTCACTCTCTGAAGGGCTGGAGTCTACATTGAGGCACGAGATGTCGTTGCTGGGAATATAATACTAAGGCTGATTATACGAATAATCCTATTGCGAACGGTGGGCCTTTGCTTTCATGATCAGAATGTAACGGTTCTGCACATTGACTTTTTTACGGGAAAGCCATACAATTCATTCATCTGATTAATCATATTTATGCTAAGAGAACGGATTTCCCTAGACATTTCTGAGTTTATGCGCTACCTTGCCACGCACAATGAGGTGGAGGATGGCCTGCCTTCGTTGAAAGATTTGAGCGTGGAGCTGGGCGTCAGTGTGGCATCCCTGCGCGAACAACTCGAAGTGGCGCGTGCGCTCGGTCTGGTGGAGGTCCGCCCGCGGCTGGGGACGAAGCGCCGTACGTACTCGTTCACCCCTGCCGTAAGGCAAAGTCTGGCGTATGCCCTGGCGCTCAACGACGGACACTTCCACCAGTATGCTGAACTTCGCAAGCACGTTGAATCCGCTTTCTGGTATGAAGCCGTCGAAAAGCTGACCGAAGCGGATAAGACCGAGCTGCAATCTCTGGTGAGGCGCGCCTGGGAAAAACTGCGCGGCATGCCGATCCAGGTCCCTCACGAAGAGCATCGCAACCTGCACCTGACCATCTACAGGCGTCTCGAGAACCCATTCGTGACCGGTATCCTGGAAGCTTACTGGGAAGCCTACGAGGCAGTCGGCTTGAATGTGTTCGCGGGCGGTTATGAGTATCTGGAGGAAGTCTGGCGGTATCACCAGAAAATGGTGGCAGCCATCTGTAGTGGAGATTACAAGTCTGGGTATGAGGCGCTGATCGCTCATACAGACCTGTTGTATCAAAGATCATGAACTTTGGAGTCCGGCATCTTGCTGGCGGCAAGCGGAGCAAGCTCCGTGACTCCATAACCTTGAGGAGCAAAATGAACAAAGTAGTGAACGATTTTTCGATCACCGTTGGCACCAAGAACGGCTCGGGCAGTTCGACCGCCAACAACACCATCCTGCGGGCTGTCTTCAAGATGGGTATTCCTGTCTCAGGCAAGAACCTGTTCCCTTCCAACATTCAGGGACTGCCGACCTGGTATACCATCCGCGTCAATAAAGATGGCTTTATCGCACGGCGCGAAACCCAGGAGATTGTGGTCGCCATGAATCCTGATTCGTTCGCGCGGGACCTGGCGTCTGTCGAAGCGGGCGGCGCGTTCTTCTATGCTGACGATATCAAGCAGCCGATCACCCGTACCGACATCGCGATTTACCCCATGCCTGTCAAACAGCTCGTCCGCAGTGACCCGAACGTACCATCCGATTTTCGGGATCTGGTCGGCAACATGATCTACGTGGGTATCCTGGCGCAGATGATCGGTATCGACCTCGAGACGATCCATGCTGCGTTGGCCTTCCATTTCAAAGGCAAACAGAAACCCATCGATATGAACCTCAATGCAGTCAAGGCTGGCGCAGAGTGGGCGAAGGCAAACCTGGAAAAGAAGGATGATTTTTGTCTCGAGCCGATGGACCTGACCAACGACCTGATCATGGCAGACGGCAACACCGCCGCAGCACTGGGTTCGATCTTTGGCGGCGTGCAATTTGCAGCGTGGTATCCGATCACTCCCGCCTCGTCCCTTGCGGAAGCGTTGAACGATTACCTGCCCATGCTGCGTAAACGCGAGGACGGCAAACACACTTACGCCGTCCTGCAGGCTGAAGATGAGCTTGCAGCCATCGGCATGGCGATCGGCGCAGGCTGGAGCGGCCTGCGGGCGATGACCTCCACATCTGGGCCAGGCTTGAGCCTGATGACCGAGTTCGCCGGGCTTGCCTATTACACGGAGGTGCCGCTCGTCGTCTGGGATGTGCAGCGCATCGGCCCCTCGACAGGCCTGCCGACGCGCACCTCGCAGGGCGATTTGACCTTTACGCACTATATTGGCCACGGAGATACCCAGTCGATCATCCTGCTGCCCGGCGACGTGTCCGAGTGTTTCGAATTTGGCTGGAAGTCATTTGATATTGCCGAGCGCCTCCAGACGCCGGTCTTCGTGTTGAGCGATCTCGACATGGGCATGAACCAGTGGATGAGCCAACCGTTCGAGTATCCGGACGTGCCGATGGACCGCGGCAAGGTCCTGCGGGAGAAGGACCTCGAAGAGCTCAAAGGCAACTGGGCCCGCTATCTGGATAAGGATGAGGATGGCATCACCTATCGCACAGTGGCTGGAAATAAACATCCGATGAGCTCCTACTTTACGCGCGGTACCGGCCACGATGAAAACGCCCGCTACACGGAAGACTCCACGACCTGGGTCCGAATGATGGACCGCCTCAAGAAGAAATTCGAAACAGCCCGCAGCTATATGCCGAAGCCCGTCCTGCACTCCACACCGGAAGCGACCATTGGCGTTATCAGTTTTGGTTCCACTGAATCGGCAGTACTGGAAGCCATGCATCAGCTCGATACCCGGCACGGCATCAAAGCGGATTTCCTCAGGGTCCGCGCCCTGCCCTTCACTGAGGAAGTGACGGAATTCATCAATAAATACGACCAGGTTTTTGTCGTCGAGATGAACCGTGATGGACAGATGTGGCAGATCCTGACCGTGGAATATCCACAAAATGCGTCTGTCTTCCAGTCTGTCGCGTTTGGGGATGGCATGCCTGCCTCGGCCAGGTGGGTGCGAGAGGGAATCCTCGCAAAACTTGCCGTGCATTCTCAATCCAATGGCAAGGCAGCCGCATTTGATCCCACACCTGTATCGAAGTAAGCGAGCGAAAGGAACAATATCATGACACAACCCCTCCCCATGGCTGGCGCACCTGCAAATGTGAACCTGGCCGGCCTTGTCAAGAATGATTACCGCGGCAACCCGAGCACGCTCTGTCAGGGCTGCGGACACAACTCGATCTCGAACCAGATCATCAGCGCGATGTATGAAATGAGCATCGTGCCGGAAAATGTCATCAAGTTTAGCGGCATCGGCTGTTCTAGCAAGAGTCCCACTTATTTTTTGAACCGTTCCTTCGGATTCAACAGCCTGCACGGACGCATGCCGTCCATTGCGACTGGCGCTCTCTTTGGTGATGCATCGCTGAAGGGCGTAGGAGTCTCAGGCGACGGCGACTCCGCCAGCATCGGCATGGGCCAGTTCAAGCACGTGATGCGCCGTAATGTGAACATGGTCTACATCGTGGAGAACAACGGCGTATACGGCC
>DATFET010000419.1:0-8780 GCA_035250835.1 Anaerolineales bacterium | reverse complement strand
CATCTGGTTAGCATCTACCAGCACCCACGGGAGATTAACTTCGAGGTCGAGATTAAGGATCACACCGCTTGTGTGGATGAGATGCCTGCTCAAGGCTACCACGTCTTCGATGATCTCATTGAGAGATGCGCGGGCGCGTGTGCTCTCGCTCTGGCGGGCAAAATCGAGTAACCGGCGCACAACGCTGCGCGCTCGCAGCGCTTCACGTAGTACGATCTCGATGTCCTTGTAGGTTTCGCTCTCCTCGGGGATATCGTCGAGCGCCAGCTCTGCAAACCCGGTCACAGAGGTCAACGGGTTGTTCAGTTCGTGTGCAATGCCGGCCGCCATTTCGCCAACTGCCGCCAGCTTGGCAGCCTGGATCAGGCGGTTTTCGGCGGAGCGCTGTGCCTCCATGCGGGAGCGCAGTTCCACTTGCGTGGACCGCAGCTGTGTGATCATCACCTGCAGGCGCTGGTACTGGTCGGCGCTGGTGATGACGCTGGCAAGAATACCCGCCAGCGACTCGAGCGCCATGAAATCGTTATGCGTGAACGCGTTGCGTGAGCTGCTCTCCACGTCGATGATCCCCAGGATCCTGACTCCTTCGCGGATGACCACGCACATCTCGGAACCCGCCTGCCATCCTTTGATGGATCGATAACGCGAATCCTGTAAAACGTCGTTGACGACAAGACTTTCGCCTGTATTAAATACATGACCGGTGATCCCGCCTTTTAGCGGATATTCGAAGGACCTCATGGCTCGCTTGACGACGCTCTGGCTTGTCCCACCGAAGCCGCCAATGGTCAGGTCACCTTTTTCATCGGCGATGAATACGGCTGCGAGTTCGTAGGCAAAGTAACGGGCTAGTAATTCTGAAGTGATCTCTGCCACCGCGCGCGGATCGGTGAGACCGATCACCTGCTGGACAACCTCATGGATCAGGCCCAGATTTCGGGCGCGGCCCTCCGCTTCATCCCGTACGCGGGTGTAATCGGCCAGGCTCGCCAGATGACTGGCGATGACGGCCAGCAGGCTCTCGTCATATAAACTGAACGCATCCGACCGTAAGCTTTCCACACAAAGTATTCCGATGGTCTGCCCTCGGAAGCGGAGCGGCACATACAGCCCGGACAGGGCTCTGTCATACAACGGCAGGCTGACATCGAAATGATTTTCCCCTAAACGGATTTTCTGTCCCTGTTTCAAGAGTGGGGCGATCCGGTGATCATCAGCACTTTGTACCACAGAAATCATGTTCCCCTCGCTGCTGCGATATTCGTTCAACAAACGGTTATCAGAAGACAGCAGATACAGGATGATCAGCTCGGTGCCAAATGCCCGCAAAAGCAGGGCAAACATGCGGCGCGCAATCTGGTCGAGGTTTCGCCCTGAAGAAACCGTCAGGGCAAAATCGTTCAGCATGCCCAGGCGGCGTAAATGCTCTGCCATCTCTGCAAAGGTGATAATGGTCTCAACAGAGGGCGCGACCTGGGTTGTCAGATCGATCAGACGGTTCCACTCATCGCGCTTGAATTCAGCTGCACGCCAAAGGACGAGCGCGCCGATCAGGCGCTGTCCGATCACAAGCGGAACGCAAGCCCACAGCCGGGTGCTTGCCTTCAATCCCCGGTGTGGAATGTCTGGCCAGTGTGTCGAATCTCTGTGTATCACGATCGGGGAGAGATTCAAATTCGCCCGGCGCAGCAGGGAATTTCCTTCGATTGAAATGACCAGGTCAGCACAGGAGGGAGCATTCCATTGGGCGCGGACCTCGAGCGACTCCCCGCGTCGGATCGCGAGCCAGCCGCCCTGCACACGGACAAGCCGCACGAAAGAAGCCAGAGCGCGTTCAAGAGCACGGGGCAGATCGTACGGGTTTTCCGAATCCAGGTCCGGCACGAGCAGCGAGGCAGCTACTGAAGAGGAGGCAGCGCTATCGGGTGTCTGCTCATCCTTCCTCATCCCCAAAACGACGAGCCGCCACAAGCGCTGAGACTCGCTCGAAAGCTGGTCTGCACCTGCTACCACGACACGCGAAACACCCGCCAGTGGAAAGGCATACAGCCGCTCGCCGTCTAATTTGCTGGAATCAGGCAGAGAAACGGAGCGACTCTGGCCTCCGCTCAATGCGCCGCACAACCAGGAATCGACTTCGATTTTGCTCAGGAACTTCACCAGTTCGGGTTGGTTCTTTTTGCCGAGATGATAATGAGACAGCACACGCCATTTGCCCGCCTCCCGTTCCACAAGTGCGGACCAGGCGATATCGGTCAGCTGGCTGGCTTCCTTAAGTTGATAATCAATGGGTATTTGACCTTGCATTCTGGAGATAATTATACAGCAATGGAAATATCTTTGCGCGGCGTCCCCCGCCGTCCAACTTTGAACTGCGGAAGAAACAAATCATATCGAGGTAAAATAACCGAATGACTGACTTAATTGTGATCGGCGGAGGGTTGGCTGGGAGCGAAGCCGCCTGGCAGGCCGCCCAAAGGGGAGTGAACGTTCGTCTCTACGAGATGCGTCCCAAACTGGGGACGGGTGCGCATCAGACCCAGGATCTGGCCGAGCTCGTCTGTTCGAATTCCCTCGGCTCGGACCTCCCTGACCGCGCTTCCGGCCTCCTCAAGAACGAAGCCCGGATGCTTGGGTCCATGCTTCTCGAAGCTGCCGCGGCTGCTGCGTTACCGGCCGGCGGCGCCCTGGCAGTGGACCGGGAGCTTTTCGCGCGCCTCGTCACCGCAAAGATACAGGATCATCCGAGTATTGAGATCATCCGCGAAGAGGTACAGGAAATCCCGCATACTCCAACTATTATCGCCAGTGGACCTCTGACCTCGCCAACGCTGTCGCTCTCCATTTCAAAATTGAGCGGCGAAGAACACCTCTATTTTTTTGACGCGATCGCGCCCGTCATCCATGCTGATTCGATCAATATGGAGGTTGCCTTCCGAGCCTCGCGCTATGGCACAGGTGAGCAGGAGGAAGGGGATTACATCAACTGCCCATTCACTCGAGAGGAATATCATGCGTTTGTAAATGAGCTCCTCAAAGCGGAGCGGATCGAGCTGCACACCTTTGAAGATGCGATCCGGAGCGGCGTCAAAGCGGGTTGCTTCTTCGAAGGGTGTTTGCCGGTCGAGATCATCGCCGAGCGCGGGGTTGATTCTCTGGCATTCGGTCCCATGCGCCCAGTAGGACTCCGCGATCCACGTACAGGCAGGCGGCCTTACGCGATCGTACAATTAAGGCAGGATAACCTGGCTGGCAGTCTTTACAACCTGGTGGGATTTCAGACCAACCTCAAGTTCCCCGAGCAAAAACGAGTCCTGCGTATGATCCCCGGTTTGGAAAATGCCGAGTTCATGCGTTACGGCCAGATGCACCGCAATACATTCATAGCCTCCCCGAAACTTCTACGCTCAACCCTGCAGCACCTTACTCGGGATGATCTTTTCTTCGCGGGGCAGATCACCGGCGTGGAGGGGTATATGGGAAACATTGCTACCGGTTTGCTGGCGGGGATCAACGCAGCGCATCTGCTCCATCACGAACCATTGCTCACGCTTCCGCAAACTACGATGCTCGGCGCGCTTTGCCATTATGTGACACACGCCAACCTCAAGGATTTTCAGCCGATGAAGGCAAATTATGGGATCCTTCCACCTCTTGAATTCACATCCAAAATTGGGAAACGAGAGCGCGGCAAAGCCTACGCCGATCGCGCCCTGGAGAATTTGACTCTGGCTCTGGGCAGGGTCGAAGCTTGAAAAACAGATCCATCCTCTTGTATCTTTCCATCATTGGAATTCTGCTCTTCGCTACCCTGGGATGGTATGCATATTCTTATCTCACGCAGCCCGAGCCAGGAGTCGCGACCGGTGTTTTCAACGGGGAGCGGGCTTACGCCGATGTCGAAACCCAGGTGTCGTTTGGACCGCGTATCCCCGGTTCAACGAGCCATGACCAGATCCGAGAGTGGATTCGGGATGAACTCGAAACGGCTAATTGGCAGGTGGAAGAGCAGACATCAGAGTCGATGGGTCATCCGATTAAAAATATTGTGGCAAAAAGGTCCGAAGAGCCGCCAAAGATCATTATCGGCGCCCATTATGACTCAAGGATGTTCGCAGATAATGATCCCGATCCTGTAAACCATACACAGCCGGTGCCCGGCGCAAATGATGGTGCATCGGGTGTCGCTGTCCTGCTTGAGCTGGCGCGTGCCCTGCCTGAAGACACGGTTCCGATCTGGCTGGTTTTCTTCGATGCAGAGGATAATGGTCGCATCGAAGGCTGGGATTGGAT
Organism: Anaerolineales bacterium; assembly: GCA_035250835.1. Taxonomy (GTDB): domain Bacteria; phylum Chloroflexota; class Anaerolineae; order Anaerolineales; family Villigracilaceae; genus Defluviilinea. Next base: position 4,487 of record DATFET010000419.1, on the reverse strand, counting down.
CCTGGGCTCCCGTGAATTTGTGAAAAACAATCCCGTACAACCTGAATCAGTCATCATTGTGGATATGATCGGTGACGCGGACTTGAACATTTACAGAGAACGAAACTCGGACAATCCCATTACCGATGAGATCTGGGAAACTGCCAACAACCTGGGATACGGCGACAAATTCATCGATGAGTTTAAACATACCATGCTGGATGACCATACTCCCTTCCTGGAAGCAGGTATTCCGGCAGTGGATATCATCGATTTTGACTATCCCCATTGGCACACCCTGCAGGATACGCCAGACAAGGTCTCCGCAGAAAGCCTGAAGGCGGTCGGGGACACCCTGCTGGCGTGGGTCATGGGACAAAGCGGGCAACCCTGATAAAATTGTCTCAGTGCCTGACAAAAAAGAGTCTTCCTCCATTCAAAAATCGCTTGCCAAGATTCGCCCAGCATGGATTTCGCGCGTCGGGCAGGAGATGGCGCGCGGCATGGAGATCCGTGCTGACTTCGAGGATCAGCTGCAGCGCTTCTTCGACCTATTGGAGCAATCCGTTGTCACGGGCGACCCCGCCTGGATGGATCCCATCCTGCTTGACTGGGCAAAATCCTCCACCGAGACAGATCTTGAGGAGGAACCTTATCACATCTCGTTTTTGATCAACCGCATGATCGCGTTGACGATCCAGGTCGCGCGTGAGGCGCTGACAAAGCAGCTGGCGCTTGACCTGCTGGCGGCGGTGATCCCGATTTATACATACGGTCTGGAAGTGGTGGCGCGCTACGAGATGGAGACGCGCGTTGCACATATTTCCAGCGAGATGGATCAGGTCCAGAAACAGATGGAGCGCGTCGATAGGAGCAAGTCTGCTTTTATCTCGGTCGCGGCGCACGAGCTCAAGACGCCTATCACCCTGATCGAAGGCTACGCGTCCATGATGGAAGATTTGATGCGAGCCGGCAAAGGTCTCAACCTGGACAGTCTCCTGGCCGGCATGACGACCGGCATCGACCGTTTGCGCACGATCGTGGACGATATGATCGACGTTTCGATGATCGACAACAATCTGTTGAAATTAAACTTTCAGCCCATGCAAGTAGGTCAGATGCTCCACGCGCTTGTTCTTGAAGCTGAGGAGACAATCAAAAAGAGAAAACTCATATTGAGTGTAAATTCCTTCGAGGGCAATCGGCAATGGATCTATGTTGACCCAGCCCGTCTGATGCAGGCAATCCGGAATGTTATCAATAATGCAATCAAATTCACACCCGATGGCGGGATGATCAACATCGACGGCAGGAGATTGCCGGGCTTTATAGAAATCATCATCTCTGATACAGGCATTGGCATCTCACAGGAGGACCAGGCAATCATCTTCGAGAAATTCGGGCAGCTCGGACGCGTGGACCTGCACTCCAGCGGCAAGACGAAGTTCAAGGGTGGCGGTCCGGGCCTGGGATTGCCCATCGCCCGCGGCATTCTCGACGCACACGGCGGATCGATCTGGGTTGAATCTCCAGGCTATGATGAAAGTGCCTGCCCAGGTTCCAGATTTCACATCCTTATTCCTTCCCGGACTGAATCTCCCGATATCGATATGAGGCGCCTGTTCAGTACTCTCGAATCACCCATAAAATCAGAGGAGGAAAATGGCTAAGAAAACTCCACATCCCACCAACCCACCGCGTGAGCGCGCCTTTCTTGTCGGTGTAGACCTCTATCAACAGAAGAACTTTCTCTCCCTGGAAGATTCTCGTAGCGAACTGGCATTGTTATCCGATACCTCCGGCCTGGATGTTGTCGGTGCGCTTACCCAGAAACTGGACCGTCCTCACGTGAAGACGTACATCGGTCCCGGCAAAGTGGATGAATTGAAAATGCTTGTGGAAGAGACAGTGTCACAAGTGGTAATCTTCGATGACGAGCTTTCACCGCGCCACCAGCGGGAATTGCAGGAGGCTTTGGGAAGGAACGTAAAAGTTCTGGACCGCACGGCGCTCATCCTGGATATTTTTGCTCAGCACGCGCACACCAGTGAGGGAATGCTGCAGGTGGAACTTGCGCAGTATGAGTATTACCTGCCGCGCTTGACCGGGCAGTGGACGCATCTCGAGCGACAGGCGGGCGGCGGCGGTGGCCGGGCCGGTGCGACAGGCGGCGTGGGTCTGCGCGGTCCCGGCGAAACCCAGTTGGAAGTGGACAAGCGCGCCATCCGCAAGCGAATCTCACATCTCAAGCGCGAACTGGAAAAAGTGGAGGCGCACCGTCAGCGCTATCGTGCCCAGCGTAAGCGCTCGCGCATCCCGACCGTTGCCCTGGTGGGATACACCAACGCTGGCAAGTCTACACTGCTGAACCGACTGGCAAAATCGGAGGTCTATGTCGCTGACCAGCTGTTCGCTACCCTCGATCCCACCACGCGGCGCGTAGAGCTGCCCGGCGGGTACCAGGCGTTGTGCACCGACACAGTCGGTTTTATTCAAAAACTGCCCACCGCCCTGGTTGAAGCCTTTCATGCAACCCTTGAGGAAATTGTTGAAGCCGATCTGCTTTTGCACGTTGTGGACATTTCTCATCCCAATGCTCTGAACCAGTTCCAATCCGTGCAGGATACGCTCGACCAGCTTGGCGCGCACCACATCCCCGTGGTAACAGCGCTGAACAAAGTGGATCAATTGCGCGATCCCGAGGCTGCGAAGACGGCAGTGAGTCATTTTTCAACCAAAGCTGTAGCGATCTCTGCCCTGAAAGGGATCGGCATTCCTGATTTGCTGGGAGTCATTCACGAACAGCTGTATGAGACTTACTCGCCCATAATAGTAAAGCTCCCCTATCAACAGGGTGCATTGATCTCATTATTCCATGAAGCGGGGCAGATCGAGCGAATCGAACATGAACGTGGCGGCGTGTTGATGCAGGGACGCATCCCCGGGCGGCTTGTCGCTCAATTCAGTGACTGGCAAGTCTCCCCGAATCATCACAACTCTGAAGGGGAGGAGGAAGAATTATGAAATGGCTATCGAGACTCGTCGACAAGGCCTCGGACTATTTCGCCCATCGCAAGGGTCTGCTGCCTATGCTGGGCATGCTTCTCATCATTATCAATTATTTTTTGCCTTTTATTTTTGGGCTGAACTGGGTGACAGGGAGTAATCTGTTTTTACATCTTGGAATATTGATCGCCATTTTCGGCATGATGCTGGCATGGGCTTTGTAGTGTCATTGCGAGGAAGCGCTAGCGACCGAAGCAATCTCTTGATGAGATTGCTTCGCGAAGTTTACACCGTTCGCGCCGTCTCGTACCCATGTGCTCATGGCATGAACGGTGTCGAAGAGCTCGCGACGACCGGATCACTTAACCACTCAACTTTTTTCACTTCCCCTGTTTCCTCCAACAAAACTGGTAATAAGGACTTTAATCCTTCTGGATCACCAGACGTACAGAATTTGACAACCCCGCGCGCTTCAGATCGATTCTTCAGACCTCTCGCCTCCAGCACACGACGGACCTGTCGCGCCACCGAAGGAGCCGGGTCGATCACCCGCACGCTCTCCCCCACGATTTCCTGAATATACGGGATCACGAACGGATAATGGGTACATCCCAACACAACTGTATCGATGTTTTTTTCAAGCATGGGCTGAAGTGCATCTTCGAGTATACGCCGCGTTTCTTCACCATCCAGATTTCCGCTTTCGATCTCCTGCACCAGACCGGGACAGGTGTCTTGCAGCAGCTCAACCCCATTTGCGAACCGCTCAACCACCGAGGCGTATAATGCGCCTTGAAAGGTTGCCGGTGTAGCAAGTACCCCCACTTTTCCCGTCTGGGTATATTCTGCCGCAGGCTTGACCGCAGGCTCCATGCCTACGAATGGAATATCGGGAAACTTCTCGCGCAAATACTTCAACGCGGCAGCGGAAGCAGTGTTGCAGGCAACAACAATGATCTTTGCATCCTGTTCAAAAAGGAATTTCGTGATCGCTTCAGAGAAATTGCGTATCTGTTCCATCGGCCGCAGCCCGTATGGGATGTGCTCCTGGTCGCCGAAATAGATCACCGACTCCTCAGGCATTTGGGCACGGATCGAACGCAGGACGGAAAGTCCTCCTACACCGGAATCAAAGATGCCAACCGGTGAAAATGTGTTGGAGGATGCTGCCATAGGAATTATTCCCCTGCTGCTTCAACAAACTTCCTGAATAAATTCCTCGTAGACTCCTGATCCGTCAGCCATTCGGGATGCCACTGGACGGCGAGACCAAAGGGATGATCGGGCAGCTCAACAGCTTCGACGAGTCCGTCTGGAGAGTGCCCGGCGATCCTTAGCGCAGGTGCGATGTTTTTAAGTCCCTGGTGGTGCAGGCTGTTGACTTTGATAATCGGCTCGCCATAAATTTCAGCAATATGCGTCCCTTCTTCGATCTTTATCTCATGAACAAGGACTGTTCGGTTATTGCCTGGGTAATCATGGTTGAGCGCTGCGGACAATTG
>DATFET010000415.1:0-6823 GCA_035250835.1 Anaerolineales bacterium | reverse complement strand
AAGCACGCCAATATCAAAGTCTTCGCCACCGGCGGCATCGGAGGAGTCCATCGTGATGCGCCGTTCGATATATCGGCAGACCTGCAGGCGCTGGCGACCATCCCGATGATTGTCGTCTGCGCAGGCGCGAAAGCGATCCTGGATCTGCCGGCTACATTGGAATATCTCGAGACCATGAGCGTGCCGGTCGTGGGTTATGGCGTGGATGAATTCCCGGCCTTCTACTCGCGCGACAGCGATCTGGACGTCAGCGTGTGCCTCGACACACCAAAGGAGATTGTCGATTTTGCGAAGGCGCACTGGTCCACGGGCTTACAGAGCGCGGTACTCGTCGCGAACCCAGTCCCTGCAGCGGACGCGATTCCGAGTTCCGAAATGGAGCCGCACATCGAAAAGGCAAACAAACAGGCACAGGATCAAAACATCCACGGCAAGGATCTCACGCCGTTCCTCCTTCAAAAGATCAGCAGTATGACAGACGGGAAATCCATGCAGGCGAATTTGTCTCTGCTTTTGAACAACGCGAGCCTGGCCGCTCAGATCGCCAATGCCTACCGCACAGCTGAGAAAAGAAAACAGATATAAATGAAAAACGCTTGACATTATAGAACATATGTTCTATAATTTCCCCAGTTGTCCCTTATTCGACAAAGGAGGTCGAAATGTCTACGTACCGTAGAAATGCTGGGGATGGTCTGGCGAGCCTGTTCCGCGGGCGTCGATTCAGTCGCGGCGCAGCCTGGGGGCTGATGATCATGGGTGCCTTGCTCGCCTTCGAGATCTTCAACTTCAGCACCACTCAATTTGCTCTGCTTGACGTTCTGGGCGATCTGACCTTCGCAGGCATGAAATGGGCGACCATTCTTGCCGTAGCCTTCTGCGCCATTGATTTTGCTGGCATCGCCCGCATCTTTACTCCCGAGCAGGGAGCCGATGAGCCGAAGGAAGTATGGTACCTTTTTGGCGCCTGGTTTCTCGCTGCGGCTTTCAATGCCATACTCACCTGGTGGGGGGTGTCTGTTGCCATCGTAAATCATACCAGCGCTTCTGGTGGTGCAGTGATCAGCAGTGAGACCATGACCAGGATCGTTCCCATCTTCGTAGCTGGGATGATCCTGCTGATCCGGGTGTTGATTATCGGTACCTTTTCTCTGGCGGGCGATCGCCTCTATACAACCAAAGAGAAACATGCTTATAACAACTCGCGTCCTGCGGTTGCGCAGCCATCCTATCGGCCCCCTGCCCCGACCCAGTCGCAGCAGCCGGTACTTCGCACGGCCTCAAGCCTGAGCCGGCCGGCATCCGCGGTGCAGAATACGCCTGCCGCTCCCAACACATTCCGGCCTGCGCCCAAACCGACTACACAACAATCATCCTTCGTTCGTCCGGAACCCACTTATCATAACCTTTCTTTTAATGGTCAAAGCAACGACCGGTCAAGTGACCGCTCCTACGACGCTTAGAACAGAAGAGATTTCAAAACTTAATACCGAACTCGTTTCGAGCTCGGGTCCTTAAATCAGAATTGAGAGGAACCCATGCCCCGCGCTCGCTCCATAAATCAAGACCCAGGGCAAACAGCCGCGGCCTCTGAGAATGGCAGCGGCTGTTTTTCTGTCTATTGGTTGTCACCGCTCGCCGCGCTTTTCATCACCTTCCTGCTGGCAGCCTTTGCATTGAATGCGCCGATCCAAACGTCCGCCTTGATGATCGATATGCCTGCGCTAGAGCAAACTCTGGTAGTGCCCACACCGCAGGGATTTCTTTCATCGCTTTTCGATTTCTCCTCGTCGCCCTCTTCCTCAACCAGCGGGATCTCGCCGATCTTCACGCGCGAGGTCCAATACTGGGGGAAGGATATCGTTCGTTGGGCGAACGCAGCCTCCATCGATCCGAACCTGCTGGCTGTCGTGATGCAGATCGAATCCTGCGGCGACCCACGCGCTGTTTCCAGCGCCGGTGCGTCTGGCTTGTTCCAGGTGATGCCTTTTCACTTTCACCTGGGTGAAAATCCATTTAACCCGGATACGAATGCATTGCGCGGCACAAACTATCTTTTCCGCTCGCTGGAAGCCGCCGCAGGCAATGCCCGCCTCGCCCTGGCAGGGTACAACGGCGGTATTGGCGTGATCTCACGCAGTGAAGGGACGTGGTCATCACAGACTCATCGTTACGTCCGCTTCGGCGCGCCGATCTATGAGGATGCGCGCAATGGCGCGACATCCAGCCCGACGCTCAATGAATGGTATCGAAAATATGGTGCAGGTCTTTGCCGTCAGGCAGCCAACAGGTTAGGAATTACTGAATAGCGGAAGCCAGATCACGAACGTTGTCCCTTTCCCGTCTTGAGAGACAACTTCAATCCTTCCCCCGTGTTTTTCGACAATCCAATTCGCGATGGAAAGTCCCAGGCCAAAGCCTGTGGACTTTCCGCGCGTGCGTGACTTTTCGGCGCGGTAGAAGCGCTCGAAGATGTGAGGCAGGTCTTCAGCGGGGATGCCAGGCCCGGTGTCGCGGACAATGACGCGTGCCTGGTGTTTGATCTGCTCAAGACTGATGAAAACTTCTCCGCCCTGGGGGGTGTATTGGATGGCATTTGCCACAAGGTTGATGAATACCTGCTTGAGCCGGTCGCGGTCTCCATTCACATACACCTGATCGATCTCATTCAAATGCAGTCGCACTTTACTGCCTGCAAGGATGGACATTTCCTGGAACACTTCGGTCAGAAGCAGGTCCAGCTCAATCTTCTTCATGATAAGAGCCAGCTTACCGGATTCGGCCTGCGCCAGCAGCAGCAGGCTGCCGACCAGGCGTGTCAGACGCCCCGCTTCCTGATCGATGCTCGAGAGCGATTCCAGATCCAGGCTTTTCATGCGCCGCATCAAATCCACATTGCCTTTGATCACGGTCAGAGGCGTCCGCAGCTCGTGGCTGACATCTGCCAGGAGGCGCTGTTGGGATGTGAAGAGCGCCTCGAGCCTCTCGAGGGTCTGGTTGAACGAGCCGACCATACTGCCGATCTCATCGGTCTCCGATCCACTATAGGGGATACGGCGCGAGAGATCATCGGCGCGGTTGATTTGCTCCACAGTTTCGGTGATCGCGCCCAGCGGCTTGAGAGTCTGCCCCATCGTCACCCACACTGCCATGCCAGAAAACAGGACAGCAACAATCCAGATGATCGACAGGATCTCGGTCAGGTTCTTTTGTGCTTCATCTACTACATCCAGCTTCGAAGCTACCTGCAATACCGCTCGCTTGTGACCATTCTGTACCAGGGGAATGCTAAGCACACGGATATGCCAGTCGACCCCTCTCAAATCGCGATAGGCAGGATCCTCCATCCGCAAGGCGCTTTCATCAAAGGGAGTCGTCTCAAAGTTGTTCATGGCTCCAAACCTGGATTGCAGGTCGCCGTCCAGTCCCCAGATCTGCATAAACACGTTGGAGCTAAGATCGTTCGGTCCCAGGATCGAGTCTACGTTGCCCAGCTGGTTGATCACAATTTTCCTGATCACAACTTCCTGGGCAGTTTCAAGAGTTTCGTCGATCTCGTTAAGCAGCAGCCGGGTGATGACCAGGGTTACCGCTGCGCTGATGACAAGCAGGATTACCCCCATCAGCGTCGAATATAACAAAGTCAGGCGCAGACGGAGGGACATGTGGATTTACGATTTAGGATTTACGATTGGTGGCTAAGAATCAGGGATTTTCCCTCAGAACGTATCCAACGCCGCGCACAGTGTGAATGAGGCGGCTCTCACCCTCGCCTTCGAGTTTTTGGCGCAGGTAACGGATGTACACTTCCAGCACGTTGCTCTCGCCGCCAAAATCATAACCCCAGACCCGGTCAAAGATCACTTCGCGGGTAAGGACCTGTTTCGGATGACGAAGAAAGAGTTCAAGCAGTTCATATTCTTTGGCAGTCAGTGAAATCGAGCGGTTGCCGCGGGATGCCTGTCTCGAGCCAGTATCCAGTGTAAGGTCGGCAAACTTGAGCACAGGCACACGCTCGGGCTGAGTGCGACGCAGCAGGGCCCGGACGCGCGCAAGCAGTTCGTCGAGATTGAACGGCTTGATCATATAATCGTCCGCGCCGGCATCCAGGCCCTGGATGCGATCCTGAACGGTATCCTTGGCGGTCAGCATCAGGATGGGGATCGAGCCGCCTGTCCGCAGGCGGTGACAGACCTCAAGTCCATCCATGCCGGGCAGCATCCAGTCGAGGATGACTAAATCGGGTGTGTGGTCACGAGCAAGAATAAGCCCCATACGCCCGTCCGTAGCGGTATCAACGGTGTAGCCTTCGTAGGCAAGTCCACGTTGGAGTAATTTCAGAATTTGCTGATCGTCTTCAATAATTAGGATTCGCTCGTTCATAATATCTCTCCTGACCAAAATATACCACATTTGGTATGCAAGTTTTCAGAGCAAATCCCGCGATCATCAAAATCACTATTCCATTAATTCAAGTTTTTCTTTCAGCCAACTCTTTCGATCTATCGTTGCATCCTCGTTGAGTCCATGACCTGATTCATACCATTTGATTTCTTTTGGCTCTTTCGCTGCGTCGAAAAATTCCTCAGCCCGATCCCTGGATACATGCGGATCATCTGTCCCGAACTGGAACAGGACCGGCGCAGGCGCAAGATGTGGGATATGAGTGATCGGATCGAGCGCCGAGAATTGGCGGATGAATACCTGGCGCGGCTCTCCTTCCAGTTTGGGGGAATACAGATACCAGTCCGGGAAGCGAGGCGTTGCGGCCATCACCACATAATGCGTAGGCCGCTGATCGAGGCTTCCGGCAAGGACTTCATACATTCCTCCAAAGTCATGTCCTACGCAGGCAAAACGACGTTGATCCACACCTGGCTGTGTAAGGAGCAGATCCATAGCGCGTCGTATGTTGACTGTCTCTTCGATAGAATTTTGAAGGTCCTCCGCCTGGGTGCGCTTGAGGAAAAAATCAGGATCGGACCACAGCGTTTCGACCAGCCAACAGACTGCACCCGAGAGCGCCATCTCCTTCGCTTCCTCCATGAATTGGCTGCGGTTCGAATCCGGCGAGGGCGGCTCGTACCAGTGGATATACAAAATTGCGGCGTGTGATCCGTCTGCTTCCGGGCGGATCAGCTCCGATACCCGGCGGTAACCAAACGGCGTTTGGATGACCACCGACTGTCTCTCTATGCCATCCTGAGTCCGTTTGCCGATCAGGCGAATGTCTTTTGCTTCGAGTTTTTGATATTCGTGGATATTCTGCATGGCTCCTCCGCAATGTCATTATACAGAATTCACATCGCTTGACACCCTTCCCTGGAAGTGTATAATCACGCCCAATAAAACAGCGTGAAGACGAGTACCTGTTCATCCGTTCAGAGAGCCGCTGGTCAGTGCGAAGCGGCCGGGCAGACAGGGAAATCCACTTCACCGAAGTTGCTCTTGCAGGGACGCGCAAAGATCAGCGCAGTCGTAAGAGAGACGCGATGCGCCCGTTACAGCGCACTCCAAGACCCCCACCCCGCCGAAGGCGGAGGGGGTGAAAGCAGGTGGCACCACGAGACGCCCCCTCGTCCTGCAAATGGACCGGGGGCGTATTCTATTCCGCACGGAGGTGCAACCATGTTAGACCTGAATTTGATCCGCGAAAACCCCGACCTTGTCCGCACGGCGCTCAGGAACCGCCAGATGGATTTCTCTCCTGTGGACGACATCCTCAGGCTGGACGAAAAACGCCGCGCCCTGCTGACACAGGTGGAAACGCTGAAAGCAGAGCGTAACGCTGCATCGAAGGAAATCGGGAAAATGAAGGACGCAGCAGAGCGCGAGCACAAGATCGCAGCAATGCGCGAAGTGGGCGACAGGATCGCCGCGCTCGACCGCCAAGTGGCCGAGGTGGAAGCGGAACTGCATGACGTCACGTCGGCGATTCCCAACATCCCCGATGAACGGACACCGATCGGTGCAGGCGAGGACGATAACGTCGTGTTGAGGACCGTCGGTCAGCTGCCTGAGTTTGACTTCGAGCCGAAACCTCACTGGGACCTGGGACCTGCGCTCGGCGTGATCGATTTCGAACGCGGCACAAAGGTCACAGGTTCTCGTTTCTATGTCTTAAGCGGACCCGGCGCGCGTTTGCAGCGGGCCCTGATCGCCTTCATGCTCGACCTGCACATTCGCCAGGGTTATACCGAAAAATATCTGCCCTTCATGGTGAAGTACGATACGGTCTACGGCGCGGGACAGCTCCCGAAGTTTGCCGATAATCTTTACAAGGACCATGAGGAGGAGTTGTATTTCGTGCCAACGGCGGAAGTTCCACTTACAGGGTTGCACATGGAGGAGATCCTCGACGAAGGGGCTCTGCCCTTGTTGTACACCGCCTATACACCCTGCTTCCGCCGTGAAAAGATGAGCGCCGGGCGGGATGTGCGCGGCATCAAGCGCGGACACCAGTTCGACAAGGTCGAAATGTACATGTACGCCAAACCCGAAGAGTCGGATGCGCTGCTCGAAAAGATGCGCGAAGACGCGGAAGCAACCTGTGCCGCATTAGGACTGACCTACCGGGTCAAACAATTATGTACTGGTGATATTGGATTTGGTTCGGCGATCACGTATGATATCGAAGTCTGGGCAGCCGGTTGCAATGAGTGGCTGGAAGTCTCATCGGTTTCGAATGTCCGCGACTTCCAGGCAAGGCGTGCGAATATTAAGTATCGCCCGGCAGATGGAGGCAAGGCTCGCCTTGTCCACACCCTGAACGGCTCGGGGCTGGGACTTCCCCGCACGCTGATCGCCGTTATGGAAAACAACC